>DAHWQF010000231.1 GCA_027334785.1 Acidimicrobiaceae bacterium | reverse complement strand
TGAAGGGCGCGGCGTTCGCGTTCGCGTCGAACGCGAGAGAGCCCACCGTGGCGATGGCCTGGCGCTTGCGTTTCAAAAAGACTTATGGCGCAGTGGGATATTCAAACAGTAGGAGTAGCTGTTGATAGGGGGGACCGGGATAACTGTGGAAACTGTGGACGACCAAAGCGCTGGACCGGCCGTACGGTGACCAGGGAGACAAGCAGCGTCGCTGTGCATGGTGACGCGTGACCGGCGGCACCTCACGACCGCGGTCGCAGGGGCGAGGCCTACACAGACGTCGCCCTACGCACCGGTGTCGGCCCGGCACCGTCTTCGCGGCTCCGGCGCCAGCTGGGTCGTCCCGCCTGGTGGGCCCGACCACCAACCGCCAGTGACGCCCCCGTCGGGCACGAGCTGAGCTGAGGCCCGTTGCAACGTGCCCGGCTCTCGGCAGGCCGGGCCGGCGCCCGACGCCAACCCCGGCGGAGCCAGGGACGGCGGAGCCGGGGGCGGCAGCGGCCTTTCGCCATGGACGGCGCCGTCGCAACGAAGCTCGCGGGTGCTGACGACCCCTTTGCCCACCGGCACTGCATACGGGGCTCGCTCTCGAAGGGCCCAGGAAAATTTAGGCGTTTCCGTCGTTTTGTCGTAGGCGCCCGCCGTTCCGTCTTGAGCAACGTCATTGACATGTGTGCAGCGAGCCCGTCCTCGTTCCATTTCCAAGAGGCGGCGGCTGGCTGAGAAGCGGCGGTTGGCCGCGAAGCCGGGCCGCTTGGGCGCTGGCAGGTTGTGCAGCAGGCGCCCGGCCCCGGGCCCGGCGGTTTCAGCAATCGACCAAGTCCTTGCACGTCGCGAGGTTTCCATCCCCGGTGCTGTTACAAAGTCTTCTTGGCCTGACAGTCGGCACTTCACGTGGGGTGCACGTGTGCCGCACCTGATAAAGCAACCCTCGGGTGACGGGCGAAAGGCTCAGTACGGCACCGGCTTGTCCCTACCTGGATGGCGGGGTGGGGTGATCTCGAGGTGGAGGGCGCTGGGTGTCACGCCGCGCACCCGGAGGCCATTGGTGAGGGCGAGCAGCATTTCGACAGCGGTGTGCTCCTGCCCGGGCTCGTCGGGCACGTCGGCAGTCACCATGGTCCGCATCTGAGGTGCCGACGTCTCTTCGTTGGGTACGGGTAGGTTTTCTGTCATGGTCGTTCCTCCTTGGTGGTAGGCGGCCCGTTCGGCTGCCGGGCACGGCCTCTAGCTCCCGTCCCCGGCGCCTGGTGGGCTCGGTTTGCTTGCTGCGTCAGCTCGCGACCAGGGCGAGAGTGCTCCAGGTCCCATATCGTGTTGCTTGTCATTCCCGCGGAGCGCGGCGACTGACTTCGGCGGCGTAGGCCATCCAGTCCCCGCTCGAGATCCGTTGCCAGGCTGTGGCCGCGCTTACGTCGATGCCGAGCATGCGGGCGAGGAGCGCGGCAGGGAGCTCGGCTGCCAGCTCGAACAAGGCGGTGCCCCGGGCTTGGCGAGGCTGGGCCCCGAGGGCCTTGAGGCGCTGCTGCAAGTGCCCGGCGCTGATCGGGCGGCCCGGCTGGCCGCCGGGGAAGAGCCAAGGCGATGTGGCGTCGGCGCCAATGGTGGCGTGCCCGCGCTGGCTAGCCATGAGCTCGAGCGCCAGGTCTGCTACTTGGTCGGGCAAGGTGATAGGGACTTTCCCAAGCCGTATCAGTACCTTTCCTCCCTCGGTGCTCAAGCAGTCGGTGGTGAGCCGGCTGACCACGGTGGTCTTCTGGGCATAGAGGAGGACGAGCAGGCCGGCGAAGCGGTCGCGAGTGCTGAGCGAGCCGTCGTGGAGGAGGCGCCGGGCAGCCTCCCAGCGGGCTTTCCCGTCGAGAGCAGAGGTGGGGCCCTGCCAACGAGCAGCGGGGAAGACGAGGCCGGTGAGGCGCTGCCTGGCCGCCCAGCGCACGAAGTGGCCGGGGTGGTGGTGGTTCACGCCTTCGGTCCGCGAAAGCCACCGCTCGAGGTCCCCTTGGCGGCAGGTCGAAAGCGTGAGGCCCTCGGAAGACAGCCAGTCGAGCAGCGTTATGGCCGAACGGAGCTGTTGGCGTACGGCGGCGAGCTGGCCCTGGGTGATGGGCCGCCCGTCGGTGCGCCTACGTAGCCGCCGCAAGAGGTGCCAGACGGCGTAACGGTGCAACAGTTGGCGCTCGACGGGGTCGTCCCGGCTGGCGAGCAACCCGTCCAGGAGTCGTTCGAGCCTGGCCATGTGCTCGTCCCTCGGCGGTAGTGCCCCGGTCGAGGCGAGCACGGCGCGAAGGTGCTCCAAGACCTGGCCCTGGGGGAGGCGGTCGAGCTCTTGGTGGCTGACAAAACCAGCTGAGCTGCCGGCGGCCCGTGGCGACGTCGGCCAGGAAGCCAGAGACGACGCTGCGGCCGAGCCAGGACAGCGCAGTGGTGGGTGGGTGGGTCGCGGCCAGGGCCTCGTGCAGCGGGCGCAACCCGGGGTGGACCGAGCCGTCGGGGGCCAGTAGCTCCCGCAGGCGCCGGTCGAGACGGCAGCCCGGGCACCGCCCGGGACGGGGGCGGCCCGCACAGGCAGGGCAGAGCGGCCGGTACGCCGGGGAGGTGCAGGCCTCGCAGCGGGGCTCCTCGAGGGTTCCCGAGCGGATCGGTGCCACCTGGCCGCAGCTGGCACAGCGCGCCGAGCGCCGCTGGCAGCTCGGGCACCAGGGCCGCCCGGTGAGCCGTGACGTCCCGCACGGCCCGCTCTCGTGGCAGATAGAGCAAGTCGCGACGGGCAAGCTCGGGCAGGCGGCACAAAGCGGCCCGTCGGCCGTGCGGGTGCTGACGGGGCGCCGTCGGCCGCAGTTGACGCAGCTTTCCAAGTTGGCCGGGTCGGCGACGAGGCAGCTCGGGCAGAGCGGCCGTCCGTGTTCGTCGCGAGTGGCAGGCTCACGCAGTGCCCCGCAGCGGGCACAGGGCTGGGCCCTGGCCTTCGCTATGCAGTTGCGGCAGACCCTTTCGCCTCCGAGTGGTTTGGACAGGCGCACCACCCGATGGCAGCGCGGGCAGGCAGGGCGGACGACGCCGGTGACGCCTCTTTCGTCCAGCAGCTCGATCAGCCGCAAGAGCGCGGGGACGGGGGCGAGGTGGCCTGCCCCGGTGAGCAGGGCGGGGTTGTCCTCCAGCGCCCAGGCAAGGCGTTGTTGGTGCGAGGGCCGCGGCGCCACTTCCCGCACCGCGGCCGCGACCACCTCCGCGTCCGCGTCGGGTTGGAGGGCTGCGACCCGGGCACAGACCAGGCCGACCGGGTCACGGCCGTCCCTGTCCGGGCAGCGTCTGCACCGAGGTTTCCCGGCACGGTCCCGGGTCGCCACGGGCCGCAAGTTCCCACAGGCCGAGCACCGCTCGGGCTTCGGCCCGCAGACGGCGCAGTACCAGTCCTGGCCCACCCGCTGGTAGGTGCGAAGTTCCTTGGCGCACTTGGCACAATGCGGTGGGGAAACCGAGCGTGCCCCAGCGCTGCGCAAGGCGACGAGCAAGTCGGCGACCGCCCGAGGGGCCGGGGACAGGCCGTCGCGGAGCACCCCTGGGTGAGCGCTCAAGAAAGCGGCGAGCTGGCGGGACTTCGCCCGCCCACCGGCAATACTGCTGACGATCTCACAGATCTGCTTGGCCCCAAGGTCGTGCTCCAGCGCGCCGACCAGTGACGCCATGAGGCCCACCGGGTCGGCTGTGGCCCGGCCGACTGCGCACTCCGCGGTCAAGGTTTGACGGCGCTGATGCGGGCCCTCTTCGGCCGGAGCGCGCCGACACCGGCGTCGCCGCCGGCCACCTTGGCTTTCTTGGCAGGCTTTGCGGCCTCCACGGGCTCGATCAGCTCCTCCATGGTGCAGCCAAGGATGTCCAGCAGGGCCACGAGGACCTTCAAGCTGAGCCGTTCGGGCCGCTCGACGACCAAGCGGTAGACCTGGCTGGAAGAGAGCTTTATGCCGCGTTCTGAAAGCGGGCCGAGCAGGTCCGTCGTGGAGAACATCTCGCGCCTGGCCATGACCTGGCGCAGGTGCCAACGGTAGTCGAGCTTGGCCGTCATCGCTCTCCCCTCTGTTTAGGCTCGTCGTCGCCGAGCAGCGGGCCGAGGGCTTTCCGCAGCTCGGCGTTCATGAAATCGTCGCTCACGTGGGTGTAGATGGCGAGCGTGGAGTCGCACTCGTGGCCGAGCTGGACCTGGATGAAGCGGCGCTCGATACCGTCTTCGGTCAGGTGGCTGGCATAGGAGTGCCTGGTGGAGTGAGGCACCAAGGCAGCCGGGAGGCCGAGGGCGTCGCGGTAGGAGACGAAACGGGCGTTTATCTCGGGCGGCTTCACCCGCCCGCCCCGCTCTGTCACCCACATGGCCGGGTTGTCCTCGAAGCCAAACCTTGGCCGGACGTTCTCCACGTAGTCGGCCACCGCTTCGACGGCCCAGCCCATGAGCGAGAGGACGTTACGCCGCCGTGGGGGCTGGCCCCTCTTGGCTTTGCCGTAGCGGACGCTGAGCGTCCCGTAGTCGCCGAACTCGGGCGCAGCAGGGTTCTTGCCCCAGTCCGTGAGGTCGAGCTTAGAGGTCTCGGTCCGCCTGAGCCCCCAGCCGTACATGACCTTGAAGATGGTGGCGTCGCGGTAGGCCGCCAAAGCTCCTTTGCGTTTGGAACGCGCCGCCCGCTCGACTTGGTCGTCAGCGTAGTCCAAGAAGCGTTGTACCTCTTCTCTTGTGAACGGCCGCGCCTCTGGGCTCCCCTCGTAGCCGTTCAGGTGGGCGACGGTGTTCCACTCGTGGCAGATCGGTACCGGGTGGACGCCGGTCCCGAAGGACTCCTCGCACGCCTCCCCCCAGCCGTAGCGGGGGTCGGTCAGGTACTCGCTGAACAGACGGAGGTCGACTTGGTAGCCACGGACCGTCGAAGCCGAGAGGTGGCGCTCGCTCACGAGGCTCAGGGCCCACTCCTCGACGTGGCCTGGCCCCCAGTCCCAGGGGTACTCGTTGGTGGCTTCGGCGAAGCGCCGGACGAGGTGCTCACGGCCCTCCACCGTCTCGGACCGGAGCCCACGGGCCACCTGCTGTGCCCTGAAGCCGCGGAGCATCGCTTCGAAGATCGCGTCCTCGGGGTGGAGCTGCCGTACCCCGGTGACGAGCTCGAGCTGTGCACAACCTGTGAGGTCCCTTGCTCCCACAACGTCTCCCTCTCTCCCGTTTAGGGGAGAGATCATGCATCAAACGGGTGCACCCTGCAAGTGACCTGCTCACGGCCTGTGGGCTAACGTGCTACCTTTGTCACTTCGTCGCAGCCCGGACCAGCCGACCAGGTACTTTTCCTGCATCTGTTGCAATTCCCGAGGGTTCCGGTAATAAACGCGCGTGCTGGTAAGACGGCTGTGCCCCATAAGTTCTGCGAGCACCTCGACCGGGACGCCGGCGTCTGCATGACGCTGAGCAAAACTGTGGCGGAAAGAATAGACATTAATGCTCGAGCGGTCATACGGCTCGCCGTCTTCTCCCCTCAGCTTGGGAAGGCTGTCCACCCACGAGCGGAAGTGCGCGTCGAAGGTGCTCACGCTCAAGCCCTTCGTGCCCCTTGGGTTCATCACGGGTGAGGGAAAGAGCGCGAGCCCCGACCGGTCGGCCCCGGGGTAGCGGGCGAGGACCCGCGCCTGCTGAGCGCGGACGGTCTCAGCCGTCTACTCGTCGATCGGCAGGTGGTAGCCGACGATCCCGACCTTTGGCATGTCGTGGACGAGCACGGGAGCGCTCCGCAGCTCACCCGCCTCGT
>DAHWQF010000230.1 GCA_027334785.1 Acidimicrobiaceae bacterium | reverse complement strand
GGGACCACGGGTCTATCCGGGACTGCCTCGCCCGCCGGCGCAGGACGGCTCGCCGACGTAGGGCAGCCCAGCCGAGCCGTCCCCCGTAACCGACCGCACCAAGCACCACCGCGACCGCAATGCCGAGGTGGGCCAGCTCGCCGACCGCGATGCCAGCACCGGCGAGCACGATGGCGGAAGGCGACGCGGCGGCGCGCTTGAGGTTCGGGAGGCGCTTCCCCGGTCTCGCGTCGGGCAGCCTTTCGAGCACTGCTCAAAGGCTAAGGCGCCAGCCGGGCACGCAGCGGCGGGAGAAGGCAATAGCCTTCCCTCATGACGACCCTCGGCGAGCTCGGCCAGCGGGCCAAGCAGGCCAGCAGGGCGCTGGCCCTGGCACGCGGTGAGCAGAAGGACGCCGCGCTCCTGGCTGCCGGCGAGCTGCTAGTACAGCGCTCCCAGGAGATCCTGGCCGCCAACCAGGCCGACGTGGATAGGGCGGGCGCGGCCGGGACCCCGCCTTCCGCCATCGACCGCCTCCGCCTCAACCCGGCCCGGGTGGAGTCGATGGCCGCCGGGCTCCGCCAAGTCGCCGGCTTGGCCGACCCCGTCGGAGAGGTGGTCGAGGGCTGGGTGCGGCCCAACGGGCTCCGCATAGAAAAAGTACGGGTGCCTCTCGGGGTTGTCGCCATCGTCTACGAGAACCGCCCGAACGTCACTAGCGACGCGGCCGGGTTGTGCCTGAAGTCGGGCAACGCGGCGTTCCTCCGGGGCAGTTCTGGCGCGCTCGCCTCCAACCAGGCCATTTCCGCCGCCCTTCGCGAGGGGTTCGCCAAAGCCGGCCTCCCCGAAGACTCCGTGGTCCTGGTCGAAGGCACGAGTCACGAGTCCGCTCGCGAGTTCATGAGGCTCCAAGGCACGATCGACTGCCTCATCCCCCGGGGCGGGCCGTCGCTCGTCCAAGCCGTGCTGGAAAACGCGACCGTCCCCTACGTCATAGACGGGGACGGCAATTGCCACCTCTACGTCGACGCCTCGGCCGACTTGGACATGGCCGTGGCCCTCCTCGTCAACGGCAAGACCCAGCGCCCGAGCGTGTGCAATGCCACCGAGTCCCTCGTGGTGCACGCCGCGGTGGCGCCCGAGTTCCTGCCCAAAGCCGTCGATGCGCTGGCCGGGGTGCGCCTCGTGGGCGACGAGGCTTCTCGCGCCATCTCCCCCTCGATCGGCCCGGCGACAGAAGAGGACTGGGCAAAGGAGTACCTAGACCTCGTGCTCAGCGTCCGCGTCGTCGAGGACTTGGACGCGGCCATTTCCCATATCCAGCGCTATTCGAGCGGCCACACCGAGGCGATAGTCACCCGCGACCTCGGCGCCGCCGAGCGCTTCACCCGCGAGGTCGATGCCGCAGCCGTCATGGTCAACGCCTCGACCCGCTTCACCGACGGCGAGCAGTTCGGCTTCGGCGCCGAGATAGGCATCAGCACCCAGAAGCTCCACGCCCGCGGGCCTATGGGCCTGCGCGAGCTCACCACGACCAAGTACGTGGTAACCGGAACAGGACAAGTCCGGACCTAACCGTTATTGGGTAGAGACGCCCGGGGGCGGGCCCGTAGGATAGCCCGATGGAAGGCACCGCCGAGGAGGCGCGCTTCGAGAGCCCCCGCGCCGTCAACGACTCGCTCCGAGCCGTCGGCTATTTCGCCGACGAAGGGACGGCGTCGGTAGTGTTCCTGGCCGACAGGTTGGGCAAACCGGTCCTGGTCGAGGGGCCGGCCGGCACGGGCAAGACCCAGCTCGCCAAGTCAGTGGCCGAAATGACCGGCGCCAGGCTGGTCCGGCTCCAGTGTTACGAAGGCCTCGACGAGTCCAAGGCCCTCTATGAGTGGAACTACAAAAAGCAGCTCTTGCGCATCCAAGCCGAGCAGGTCACAAGCGGCGGCGAGACCTGGGGGGAACTCGAAGCCGATATCTTCTCCGAGCCGTTCTTGCTGGCGCGCCCCCTCCTCGAGGCCATCAGGGCGACCGACCCCGTCGTGCTCCTGATCGACGAAGTGGACAGGGTCGAGGTCGAGACCGAGGCCCTCCTTTTGGAAGTGCTCTCCGATTACCAAGTCTCGGTGCCGGAGATGGGCACGGTCAAAGCACAACAGATCCCCCTTGTTTTCCTTACTTCTAACAACACCCGTGAGCTGTCGGAAGCACTGAAGCGGCGCTGCCTCTTCCTTCACCTGGACTACCCCTCACCGGGCCGCGAACGCGAGATCGTCCTCGCCAAGGTGCCCGGCATCGAAGCGGCCCTGGCCGAACAGGTGGTGAGGACCGTGCAACTGGTGCGTTCCCTGGAGCTCAAAAAGCCCCCGTCAGTCTCGGAAACCCTCGACTGGGCGCGCACTTTGGTCCTCCTCGGTGTGGCACGGCTCGATGCGGACGTGGCCAAGGAGACCCTCAACGTGTTGCTGAAGCACAGTTCGGACATCGAGCGGGCCACCAAGGAGCTCGTCACGACTGAGCGATGAGCGGGGCAGGGGCGGGCACCGAGGGCGGCGCCCTCGGCTCCGGCCTCCTCGAGGTCTTCTCCGACTTTGTGGGCGAACTCCGCGCGAGCGGGGTGCCGGTCAGCACCACCGAAGTACTGGACGCGACCGAGGCGCTCCGCCAGCTCCCCCTCTCCGACCGCCAGGCCCTGAAATCGGGCCTGGCGGCCGCCCTCGTCAAGGAGGAAGGGCATTGGCGGGCCTACGAGACGCTTTTCGACCTCTACTTCTCGCTCCGCCCGAGCCCGGGGGCGCCGGCCGGCACCCCCGGGCCGGAGGAGGAGGGGGCGCTAACGCTGACGCCGGGAGAACTGGCGGAACGTACATATAAAGCCTTGCTGGAAGGCAACATCCAGGCGCTGGCTGCACTGGCCCGGGCCGCTGTAGCGCGCTTCGCCGGCCTCGAGCCCGGCCGGCACCTGAGCGCCAGTTATTACACGCTCCGGACGCTGCGCCAGCTGCAGCTCGACGACCTCGCCGAACGCCTGGCCGCTTCTGCACAGGAGGCCACCGGCCTGGAAGGCGCGCTGCTGGCCAACGATTACCGCCGGCGCCTGGCCCGGCTCCGCTCCGACGTCGAGGCCGAGGTCCGGCGCCAGATGGTGATCGAGCGCGGGCCTCTGGCCGTGGCCCGGGCGTTGCGCCGGCCCTTGCCCGAGGACACCGACTTCATGCACCTCTCGCGCGAAGAAGTGGCCGCGCTGCAGCGGACGGTACAACCCCTCGCCCGCAAGCTGGCCGTCCACCTGGCGCGCCAGCGGCGCCGGCGCCATGAGGGCCGGTTGGACTTCCGGGCCACGGTGAGGCGCTCGCTGTCGAGCGGGGGCGTACCTGTGGAGCCGCGCTTTCGGTCGCGCCGGCGGGCCAAGCCCGAGCTCTGGGTCCTGGCGGACATCTCTGGGTCGGTAGCCGCCTTCGCCCGGTTCACTCTCCAGCTCGTGTACGCTCTCTCGTCGCAGTTCTCCCGGACCCGCTGCTGGGCCTTCATCGACGGCATCGACGAGGTCACGGCGCTCATGCGGGAGGCAGACGACGTCGCCCAGGCGGTGCGTTCGATCAACACGGCCGCGGACGTGGTCTGGGAAGAAGGCCATTCGGATTACGGCCACGCCTTTTCCGACTTCGTCGGGCGCTTCGGAAAAGAGCTGTCGCCGCGCACCTCCGTGCTCGTGCTCGGCGATGCCCGCAACAACTACCACGCCGTAGAGGCCTGGGCATTAGCTGAGGTCGCCCGACGGGCGCGCCACGTTTGGTGGCTGAACCCCGAGCCGCGCGCCTACTGGGGCACAGGGGACTCGGTGCTCGCCGAGTACGGGGCGCACTGCAGCGGTGTGTACGAGTGCCGCAACCTCCGCCAGCTCCGGCGCTTCGTAGAACACCTGACCTGAGAGGTGCCGCGACGCGCCGCCGCAGGGGTAGGGCCCGCGGTACCCTGGCCTTGACCAGCGCGGACGCGAAAGAGGCAGAGATGGTCCTGGCCAGCCGTGAGTTCATCGCCGTTCCTGACGACCGCAAGCAACAGATCGTCTTCAAATGGCCCGACGTGCGGGTACGCAAGCACTCGCGGGCGATAGTGGACGCCGACGAGGTCGCCCTCTTCATAAGCACCGGCCAGGTCATCGGCACCATGGGACCAGGCCGGCACCAGATAGACGCCGACGAGCTACCCTTCCTCGGGACGTTCATCGACATCGCCACCGGTGGTAACGCGTACCGCGCCGAGCTTTACTTCGTGGGCACCCGGGAGTACCCGGGCTTCACTTTCGGCGGCCGCATCGACGACGTCCAGGACCCCCAGACCGGCTTGATCGTCACCCTCCGGGTCTTCGGGGACTACTCGCTGCAGGTGAGCGACCCGGTGGCGCTCGTGACCAACCTCGTGGGCACGGTGGACCTAACCGACAACGACCGGGTGGCCGGGTGGGTGAGCGACCAACTGTTGAAGGTCATGCGCACCGAGGTCACCACCGAGGTGGTACGAAACGGCTGGCCGGTCCTCGGGCTCTCGGCCCACACCCCCGAGCTGGAGCAAGCCGTCCTGGCGGCGGCCAACGCACAGTTGGCCACCTACGGGGTTTGCCTCGTGAGGATGGGCAACTTCGACCTAAACCTGCCCGAGCAGGACGAGGCCCAGCTGAAGGGCCTGGCCAAGGACACCGCTTTCAGCCGCTTGGCCGGCGGTTTCAACCGTTACGCGGCGGGGGAGATGGCGATCGAGGCGGGAGAGGGTATGTCCGTGGGTGGGGGCGGCGACACCGGCGTCCTGCTCGCCGCAGGCCTGGGGCTCGGCGGCCAGGCCGCTGGCGGTACGGCCAGCCAGGGCGCCGCCGGGGCACCCGGGCCTGTGCCCCCTCCGGCCCCGGGCTTCGCCGGCGGGGGGCCGGGCTTTGCCGCCGGGGCCGCGGGGACGGGGCCCGCTCCCGCCACTGCGGTCACCTGCCCCCACTGCCAAGCGAGCGTGCCGACCGGGAGCAAGTTCTGCCCCTCCTGCGGCAAGGAGATGCCGGCCGCCCCCGGCCACTGCTCGGCCTGCGGCGCCGACAACCCTCCGGGGGCGCGCTTCTGCGCGAGTTGCGGCAAGCTGCTGGCGCCAGAGACCGCCCACTGCGCCTCTTGCGGTGCCGAATTAGCACCCGGCCAACGCTTCTGCGCGTCGTGCGGCACTGCGGTCACTCCCGCGGTCACTCCCGCGCAGCGCGAGCCGGCACCACTACCCACGGCTGCCCAGCCGGCGCCGGAGGGGTAACGATGGCACTACTAGAGCTCTACTAGAGGAGGTCGGGAGAGATCTTTTATTTCGGAGGTGGCGGCGGGCTCGGCCTGCTGCTGTTCGTGCTCATGATGTGGATGGTCCTCCGCATGGTGATGAGGGCCGGACGCGGCACCGGCGGCGGGCCCTGGAGGGGCGGTCCCTGGGGTGGCGGCCCTTGGGGTGGCGGTCCTTGGGGTGGGCCGCGCCAGCGAGGGCCCTACGGAGGTTGGCCCGGGACCGGCACCCCAGGAGGGCCGGGAGGGCAAAACCGTGGCAGTGGGTGGCCCGGCAGCCCTGGGCCGGGAGGCACAGGCAGCTCGGGGGGCTGGCCTGGGAGTGGGCCGCGCGGCCACGACCCCGGCGCGACCACCTGGCCCGGCAGCAGCGAGCCGGCCGGGGGGAGCGCTTGGCCGAGCGGCGGGCCGGCGGGTGGCGGCTGGGCGACAGCAGGGGCGAACGGTGACGGCGCCATACCGGCGGCGAGCGGGCGGGGCGTGGGCGAGAGGCTGGCCGGCGCGGAGGGGGCCTGGC
>DAHWQF010000022.1 GCA_027334785.1 Acidimicrobiaceae bacterium | reverse complement strand
AGATAGCGGCGCGCCTCGACACCCGCCGGGAGGTCGTGTCCAAGTGGCGAAAACGCTTCTTCGAACAAGGTCTTGCCGGCCTGGAGGAGCGCCCGAGGGGGGGCCGGCCCCCGGTCTTTTCCCCCTGAGGTCGTTATCGCCGTGAAGGCGCTGGCCTGCGAGCTGCCGAGCCGGCTGAAGGTCCCCCTCTCGCGCCTGCACGTGCCCGACATAACGAGCGAAGTCGTGAGCCGGGGGATCGTAGCCGAGATCTCGGGCAAGACGGTCTGGCGCTGGCTCAGCGAAGACGCGATCAAGCCTTGGCGGCGGCGTTCGTGGATCTTCCCCCGCGACCCCGACTTTGAGGCCAAGGCGGGCCGCGTGCTCGACCTGTACGCAAGGGAGTGGGAGGGCAAGGCCCTTGGGGACGACGACTACGTCGTCTCTTCCGACGAGAAGACCTCCATCCAGGCCCGAGCCCGTCGTCACCCGACCCTCGCGCCCGCCCCGGGCCGGGACATGAGAGTCGAGTTCGAGTACGAGCGGGGCGGCGCGCTCCAGTACCTCGCCGCCTGGGACGTGCACCGGGCCAAGATCTTCGGGCGCTGCGAGGAGAAAACGGGCATCGACCCCTTCGGCCGCCTCGTCTCCCAGGTGATGACGACAGAGCCCTACGCCAGTGCCCGGCGGGTGTTCTGGGTGGTCGACAACGGCAGCAGCCACCGGGGCGAAACAGCCTGTCAGCGCCTTTCCAGTACTTGGCCCAACGCGACCCTCGTACAACTGCCCGTCCATGCCTCATGGCTCAACTAGGTCGAGATCTTCTTCAGCATCGTCGACCGCAAGGTCCTCACGCCCAACGACTTCACCGGCCTTGCCGAGATCCCCGATCGCCTGGCCGCTTTCGAGCGACGCTATGAACTGTCCGCCGCGCCGTTCGAGTGGAAGTTCACCCGTGGCGACTTGGCGCTGCTCATGAAGAAGTTGGCTGACAAGCCGGACTACCAGGCTGCCGCCTAGGCACCGATGGATACGTGATCGAAATTATGCCCCAGAGCACTAAGGTTCTGTTTGCTGGGCAGCGGCCCCGAGGCTGCCCTCACGATGGGGGACGTCGCATGGCAAGCGTGGTGTCAGTAAACGTCAGCCCGCCACGGCCCGCGGCTGGCTCTTACCTACGCCGTCGGGCCCGTGGCGGGAGCAGGCCATGGGCCCGGCGTGTCCAGAGCGGCGGGTGGGTCCATGGCGATCCCCGTGGGGAAATTGCCCACGGGCACGGTCGCTACCACGGTCTTGCTCGCCGTGTCGATCACCGAGACGGCGTTCGATCCCATGTCGGCCACGTAGACGCGGCTGCCCGCCGGGTCCAAGACCAACCCTCTGGGCTCGTTGCCGACCGCAATATTGGCCACGGTGCGCATGGTGGCTGCCGCTAGCACCGCCACGTTGTTCGCCCCGTGCTCGCTCACGTAGAGACATTGGCAGGCCGCGCTGGCGACGATGCCGTCCGGTTCGGCGCCCGGGGGGAGCTTGGTGACGTCGATGACCTCCCCCGTTTGTGGGTCCAGGGTTGTCACCTCGTCGCTGGCGGTATCCGTTACGTACACCGCATTGCCGGCCGGGCTGACCGCGACCGAGCTAGGGCCGCTCCCGGCCGGCAGCGGCGGCAGGACCGTCCCGGTCGAAGTGCGCAGCACGGAGAGGCTGTTGGCGCCGTAGTCGGTCACGTAGGCACACTGGCCGCTGGGGTCGACGGTGACCCCGTCGGCCTGGGAGAGCGCGAGCGAGCCGTGCAGCGGCAACAACTCGTGGCCGGAGTGCTCCGCCGCGGCGGACGTGTCCACGGCGTAAAGCGTGCCGGAGCCGGGGTCGCTCACATAGGCCACCCGGGCGGCGGTCGGGTTGGCCGCGACCCAGCCCGGCAGGCCTCCCACGGCGAAGGTCGCGTAGCGCAACTGGTCGAACGTCGAGGCGTCGAGCACGGACAGCACCGAGGCGTGGGAGCTCCCGTCGGCGCTGGCCTCCTCGGCGCTCACGAGCACTCGCGCGCCGTCCGGGGTTACCGCGATGCCGCTGGCGCTGTGCTCCGCCTGCGCACCCACGGGGACGGTCGCCACCAACTGGTTGCTCGCCGGGTTGATCACCGAGACGGAGCGGTCGGCAGCTACGAAGACGAGCGGGGGCTGGCCGGTAGGGGCGGCGACCGCGCCGGTGGCGTCCGGCAGCGTCACCGTGCTGACCCAGTCGTCGGAAAGGTCGACCACCGACGCCTCGGGCGCCGTATAGTCGGCGACGTACGCGTAGCGCCCCGAGGCGTCCAGGGCGATGGCGATGGGGTCGATGTAGCCCTTCACCGTCCCGCCGAAGAAGGCCTCCACGGGGTTGGGCTCCACTATCGTGGCGAGCGACAGGCCGGCCACCAGCGCCGTCTGGGCGGTGGAGTAGCCGCCGCCGCCGTCGCTGAACGCCGGGCTGTTCGTGTCGTAAATGAGGAAGGTCTGGTAGTAGGGGTCCACAACGTACAGGCGGCTGCCATCGGGGCTGAGGGCGATGTCGGCTACTTGGTAGCCCACCCTCAGGTGGGAGATGACCTGCATGTCCGAGGTGTCGATGACGTTCAGGTACCCGCCCATGGCGTCTTTGTCAGTCTTGCTGAACACATCCGCCTCGTAGAGCCGCCGGCCGTCAGGGCTGACCACCAGGGCATCAGGAGAATGGCCCGGCAGCGGCGTCACCGCCGGTACAGCCGATGCGGGCGGGGTTGCGGTAGGCACGGCCGCGACCCAGCTGCTGAAGCCCGAGCCCGTCGTGGGGTTTTCAACAGCAAGAGGGCCCCAGCCCACGATGTAGAGCGTGCCGCCGTCAGGGCTCACCGTCAGCGTGACCGGGATAGCCAGTCCATCAGGGGGCTTGTTGCCCAGGGCCGTCGCCACGGCGGTAGCCAGCGAGATCGTGCCGATGACGGTCCCGTCAGCGTCGAGCTCGGTCACGCTGCCCGACTTGTCAATTGGGAAGTTGGGGTCGTCCTGGAGCCAGTTGGGGTCGCTCGGCCGGATAGCCGTGCTATCGGTGTTGGCCACGTAGACGCGCGCGCCGTCCGGGCTTACCGCCACCGCATCGGGGTCGCCTCCGACCGTCGTGGAGGCGATGACCTGGCCGTCGCGCGGCGAGGACGGGTCGGTGTCCACCACGTACAGGGTGCCGTCCTGGACGTCGACCGCCCCGGACGGGTTGTGCAAGTCTGGCGCGGTGATGGCGACATAAACGCGCGTGCCCGCCGGGTTGGAGGCAAACGAGGCGGCCTGCTCGGGCGCCCCGTCTACGCCCAGGGGGACCCGCCCGCCTACGACGGTGTAGCCGGTCCGTTGCTCGGTCGCCGCGTCGACGGTGATCAGCGTGTACACCGAGCCCGAAAAGCCGAGGAGGAAGGTCTGGCTCGGTACCGCCGGCCCGGCCAACGGGGGTGCCGCGCCCGGGCTTGTGCCGCAGGCGAGGGCTTCAATGGCCAGTTCCTGCGGGTCACCAGTCACCCCCTCGTCGGTAGTGACAGACAGCGAGTACAGGCCTGGAGGGGCGCCGCTAGCGGGCACCCGGAAGGAGATAGACGCACCCGACCAGTCGGTCGTCTGGAGGCTCAGCGCTGCCCCGGCGCCGGCCGTCGACCCGATAGCGCTGAGCCGCAGCGAGCCGGGGCCCGAACCGAAGTTGTGACCGGTGACAGTTACCTCTTGGCCCGGGAAGGCGAGCACCGCCTGCGAGGTGATCACCGGAGCCGGAGACCCCACAGTGACGCCAACCACGTTGCTGACAACGCCTGCGGCCTGTAAGGCGAGCGTGTAGCTACCGGGCGTGACGGTACTGGGCCAGTTCAGCCTGGCGCTCAGAGGTGGCCAGTACAGCTGCTTCAAGGTGATGGGGGAGGCACCCTCGACCGGGGCAAGCGGTCCCCCGCAATGGACCCCGTATGCACTTCGCGCGCAGGCCGCTGGAGTGGCCGCCGGGGTCAGGACCAACTTGCCGGTGCGGGGCGCGCTGCCACTGCTGGTGATGGCGATGGTGACGAGGTCGCCCGGCTGGACGGGCTGACCGGCTGTGCGTGCACCGTCCGTGAAGCTGATGTGCAGGTAGGGCGTCGGTGGGACCACTCGCGCCGAAATAGTGAGGGGCACGCTGTTGCTGGTGGCGGCGGGTGCGCCTCTGGCGCGCCGTACGATGACGGCTAGGCGGTAGGGCGTACCCACCGCCAGCGTCGGGGGCAGCGTCGCCCCGATGCTGGTCGGGCTCCAGAACTGCACCGGCACCTGGAGCGCAACGCCTTTGGCCCCAGGCGCGGGTAGAAGCTCGACGGCACCCGCATATTGCACGGCGCCGAACCCGCTGCCGTTGACCACGAGCGAATCGCCGGGTGCCGGCGTGGCGGCGTCGTTGGCGGCATTGTCGATGACCCCGCTGATGGCCGGCGCGGCCGGAGGCACCGCGCTTATGGCGCGGCAGGCACCTCGCGCCCCGTACAGCACGGTCTTGCCGGAGTCGTCGTCTAGGAACAGAAGTTGCATGACATTGGGCGCGGTCAGCACGATCTGCGGCCACATGTCGTCCCCCGACGCCTCCGCGGGGCTGATCCGCTGCGTGACCCAACGGGACCCTCTGCGTGTCGTAACGGCCGCGCCGGAGCGCCCAGGCCCGGTGAGCTGGTAGGAGAGCGAGGGGCCGCAGTCTCCGAGCGCGGCGGCGGGCCGCTGGGAGCCCTCGGCCACGTCCCGGGCGAGCATCGCGGACGTCCACCGGCCTCTAGCCAGCGTGGCGGCCCATACGTCGACGCCGTCGGCGAACATCGCCGCGGCGGCCTGCACGCCCGCCCTGCCTCCGGCGGTCAGGAACAGTGCCGGGAGATCCATGCCCTGCTTGGGCACTGCGGCGAACCGGGTCGGCTTGGTCGGCCAGGCGAACCCTCGCGCGGCCGGCATCCCCTGGACGAAGCCGATGTCGCCGCTGTGGTTGTCGAACTCGTATGCCAGGTCGAGATCACGCCCGTCCACGGCCAGTGCCGGGTAATCACCGCCCACCGCGTAGGGTACGGTGACCCCGGCGATGTGCCACGTCGGCGTCGGGCCCCAGCTCCGGAGCGCAGCGACTGGCACGGATGCGACGTAGATGTCAAGGTTGGTGTTCAGACCTTGGTGGGGGCAGACCGAGTCGTCGAACGCCAAGGCGACCTGCCCGGATGCGACGGCTGCGGCGGGGTCACCAGGCTCTATGCCCAACCCGCACAGGGCGTTGGCATGCGCGAGGACTGTCACCTCCCGCCAGGGCCTTCCGGGCCCGCCCGGGTCAAATGCCAGCCTCACGTCCTGGTGGCGGTCTATGTAGGGGACGTACGCCACGCCCGACGACACGGCTAGCCCGTAAAGGCCTAGGCCGCTGTCCAGGGGGTAGTCCGAGATGTCAGTCGGGTACTGCCGCCAAGTGCCCCCGGCGTTGGTCAACAGGTCCAGGCTCCCCTTGAACGTGCCCACCAGGTACTGCTTGCCTCCGTCCGCCACCAACGGCGACAGCGAGCCCGGCGCCCCGCTTAGCGTCAGCACGGGCTTGGACTGAGACCAGGCCAAGGGCGTGGAGGGGTTGTGTGCGTACGTGTTGGGCACAGCAGTACTGGCAGCGGCACCGCCGATAGCGCTGGCCTGCCCGTCGGGCCCGGTGGTCGCCCCGATGAAGCTTTCGGCCTGGGGCAGGGAGGCTATCGAGCCTGTCCCCGTCGTGGGGGCCCAGGTGTTCTGCGGGCTGCTGGTGCTGGCAGCCCCCGGGCCAACAGGCTGGGCAATTATGGCTGCGAACGTCGCCAGCCCAACCATGCAAGCGGCCCCCCTTCGTTTGCTCATGGGATGTAGTGTGACGCGCCTCGGAGGGCCTGACATGGGGGTGATCCCCCAAATGTAAGGGGAGCCCGCCAGCGCCACCACGGTTGACGCCCACCCTTTGGCAACGCGGTGTGCCTTGCCTGCGCTCCAAAGAGGAGATGCACCCGGAGCTGGGTTGCCATGCTCCGCCCTGGCGACCTACGGGTGGCCCTCAACGCTGAGAGGGCATCGAGGGGGCCCAGCCAGTGCGGGACGGCGGTCCGCACGAGGGGGTGGAACCGAGCCCAGCTACGTAAGGGTGAGAGGTATCGGCTCAGCGGGAGCGGTTGCGCGCCACGGGGCCACCCTGCGCAACAACGTGATGACGCATATGGACGGCAAGCAGGTCCTCAGTGATGACTCCTCCGGCAACGGCGTTGAGCTGTCCGAGCCCAACAGCTGATTGCGTGACCTCGTGCGCCTGAATGCTCCGCGCGGCCGCCCGATGGCGCGCGCCCGCCCAGGTATTGCCCGCACGTGCAGAATACTGAGCGTGCCAGTCGACCATCCCGGCGGTGCTCCCCACGGTCGTCGGCCCAGTGCCTGACATCTACCACTGGGGCCCAGAAAGTGAAGTGCCATGTTGCCCGACTTTTAGCCCCAGCATCGTGGCGACATATTGGTCCAGGACGTTTGGTGCTCGCGTTGTCGCCACCAGTGCTGGGCCTGTCGGGGGCAGTGCTCAGACTGTCGCTGCCGGGCCGCTGATCTCCAAGCTGACCCAGCGTGGTTCGATGCCGTCGTGGGCGAGGTGGCCAATAACTTCAAGCAACACGCCAGCTCCTAATGTGCTCATAGCCAGGCTCGTAGTCGACATCGACGGTGCCCGTGATCCGCTGCAGTAGCGGCTCAAGTTCGTTCATTCGGCGGTGACCTCGGCGACGGCAGCCCGGGCGGCCTTGTCGTCGACTATCGAAGCACCAGCCGCATAGGCCGCGACCAGTGATTGCAGGGCCAGGTTGTTGACGGCTCTGGGCAGGCCGCGCGAGGCCTTGTGGATGCGTGCGATGGCGTCGTCGGAGAACAAAGTGTAAGAACGACGGGCTTCTCTGAACTTAAGCCTAGAGCCCGCAGTGCTGAAAGGCGGGACCGGCAAGAAAGTGCACAAGGCAGTCCTCGATGGGCTCGGTACGAACGGCGCCCCGATCTTGCTTCTCGCTACCGGCGCCTACCGCGGCGAGGGCTTCGACCTCGCCGCGCTCGACACGCTGTTCCTCACTTTTCCATCTCGGGCGCAGCCGGGTCGTGCAGTACGTCGGCCGGGTCACGCGGCGCCTTCCCGAAAAGACCAGCGTCGAGGTCCACGACTACCACGACACCCTGCACCCTTTGCTTGGACGGATGCACCAACGGCGTCTTGCCGCCTTCAAGACCATCGGGTTCGTCCCGACCGCGTCCATATGAGCGCGCGCGCCGAAGGCTGTCGGTTTGGTGCCCGACGGCCGAACAGGTTCAGCCGCCGGCCTGGCTTCGGGCTATGGACGCCGACGCATCGGAGCTCTTCACTATGAGGCGCATGGCAGATGGGGGAGGGAGCTGCCGGAAGCCGTACCCACGGTAAAAGGCAACCGCCCGTTCGTCGATAGCCTCGGCGACTATGTAGCGGCCCGAAACGACCTCAACGGCGCTTACCGCGCGGCTGAGCGCGTCGACAAGGAGCTGGCGGCCGAGCCCTTGGCCTTGGAGCACGTCGTGGACGGCGAGCTTGCCGATGAGGATTGCCGGGATCTCGTCGGGGTCGCCCCTCCCGATCGACCTGGGTAGGTCCGCCCTCCTGATCTTGTCTGGAGCGAGCGACAAATATGCCCATACTGCTTTGTTCTCGTCCGCCCAGACTTAGGTCCGGGCGACGTTCTTGCGGCTGCACTCCAGCGCCGACCGCTGCAGCCACCCGTCGAGGTAGTCATTGCCACAGCTGAAACCGGCCAAGACGTGGTCGTCCCCGGATGGGCTCCGAGCGGTACAGGGCCTGCGCCTCAGAGCTGCTCGAACGCTGGCGCCTCGGCCACCTTCCGGGCCGCCGCGACCAGCTCGGGGATGGCCCGAGGCGGTTCATCTAGCGCGGCGAGAAGTTGGTCGAAGTAGTCGCTCGGCACGAGCGTGCTGCGGTGCTCGTCGATCACCTGCTCCGCCCTTTCGTAGGCGGCCTCGACGACGAATGTGCTCACCGATGTCCCCTGCAGCGCCGAGGCGTAGCGGATGCGCTCCATCCGCGTTGGGTCGACGCGTGCGGCTAGTTGCTCGGTCCTGTTCGCCACGACAACCTCCTTGTCAAACATTGTATGACATCGGCAGCGTCTTGCGAGGCGGCTACCAAGATGACGCTGAGCTGCTGGCTTCGTTCATACAGGCATTGCGGGGCTCCGCAGTAGCCGCGTGTGGTAAACGTCCGTGTCGCCCCTCCGACACGCTCCAGGTCCACGCTTGGAAAAGTCGCTCTGAGCTTGACTTCTTCGACCTTCCCGACCCGGCGGTAGGTAAGCGTCAGCCCGAGGGCGCTGTAAAGGGCGGCGCGGTCGGCTTTCTCGATCGTCCCCAGCAAATGCGGCAGGTCGTGGAACTCCGAGAGCGTCTGGAGCACCTCGTCGAAGCTGAGCGGTTCGGGAGCTGGCGGCGCTTTCGCGAGCAAGGCCTCTGCTTCTGCCTTCTCACGCTGAGCGGTGGCGATCCTGTCGGCGACCACGTCGGCTGGTATGCCGGCTTCGAGGCCGTCGAGGTACCTGGAGAGCTTGCGCTCGCAGTCCATAACCGTTGCCCGCGCGCGGGCGATGGACGGGACCTCGCGGCTGCTGGCTGCGTCCGCCTCGACGACTTGCCTGGCCGTTTCGCCAAGGCTCTCGGGCGCGAACATCGAGGAGAGCCAGGCGTCGACGTGGGGGAGGAGCCGGTCTTCCCGGACTGCCAGGCTTGCCGGGTGGCCCGCCGGGACCACCGGGTAGTCGGTGCTCACCTTGCAGCGGTAAAAAGGGGAGGCCACGTGCCATGTTGCCCTGGAGCTTCTTCCCGCAGGCATCGCAGACGACCAGCCCGGCCAGTGGGTAACGGGAAGGTACGGAGCGACGTGTGGCGGCGTGCGACCGACGGTGTGACGGGGTGACGGCCTTGGTCCGAGTGTTCGAGGCGACCAGCGCCCGTGCTCGCTGCCAGGTCTGCTCGTCCACGATGGCGGGATAGGTCGTGACCTCGGCCGTTACCCAGTCCGAGGTTTCCTGCCACTGCTGGCGGGTCACGTGGCCGAGCGCTGGTAGGTCGGGGTCCAAGAGAACGTCAGCCTTCTTCGTCCTCCCCGAGACGTGGTGGCCGAGGTAGCGCGGGTTGGAGAGGATGGCACCGCTGACATCGCCCAGCCATAGCCGGGGCGGTGCCGGTTGCGTGCCGGGTCGTGCGCAGAAGGGCAAGGGACACCCTCGCGTGTGAGCGTCGCCGCAACCTGCTTGTAGCCGGCGCCGGCCAGGTACATCTCGAAGATGCGGTGGACGACGGGTGCGGTCTCTGGGTCGGGCTCGAGCTGGTGAAGCCTCGCTCCTGACGCTGCCTTCGACGGGTTCGGGTGTGGGCCGGCGTCGGCAATGCGGTATCCATAGGGCGGGCGGCCGCCGAGCCACCGCCCGGCCCTCGCATGGGCGCGCATGGCGTTCGCGACCCGGAGCCGGGGGTGGTTGCGCTCGGCCCGGCTCATCGTCCCGTAGGTGGACAGGGCCATGTAGTGGCCGTCGTTGTCGATGTCAACCGGGCCGCCGAGCTCGGGCACCCACAGCGGCACGTGCCAGTGGGCGAACTGGAAGAGGATCCCTTCGAACTACGTGCCGGAGAAGGCCCGTTGGGGCTCGGCGACGACGAGGGCGTCCCAACCTCGGCCCGGGTCCTTCAGGTCCCGCAGCATGCGGGACGCTTGCGGCCGGCGCTCCCAGGGGAGGCTCCGGCTCTTGTCGATGTCGTGGTAGACGGCGACGACGTCGCCGTGGGGGACGACCAGCCGTCCGGCCGTCTCGGCCTGCCAGCGCAGGCTGTCGGCCGGGTCCTGCAGGTCGTCGGTCGAAGTCCTGGCGTAGAGCGCAAAGCGGGTCACGCCAGCCCACCTCCCTTCTTGGCCCGAAGGCCCCTCACGATGCGGGCCAGCACTGTGGCCACGTCTTTTGTCACGAGGGGGTCGCCCTCGGCGACGAAGTGAAGCTGCGGCGTCTCTCCTCGGTACCGCGAACCACGTTCCTCAAGGTTAACGCGAGGCACCGACCGGACCGGCCGGTGCTCGTCGAGGCACACCTGCCTTGGCCAACGCTTGCCCACCTCGTTCGTAGTGGCTCCGGACTTCGGGGCCTCCACGTACGGGGCCTGAGGTGGCGATGTCGCCGCGCTAACAGCCTGAACTGCGGGAACGGGGCCGCGATGCCGGCGAGACCGAACAGGAGGTCAGCCCGTAACTCGGACAGCCGTGAGCTCGGTCGCTTTAGGCGCGGTTTCGACTACGGCGTAGAGGCAGGCACCAGCGTCGCAGGTGGCCGGTCAGGCACCGGTGCCGTCCAAGCCGAACATCGCAAGGCAAGCCCGCAGCCCGCTTATCTCGGCCCTGGGGAGCTGGTCGCGTCGGGCGAGCCACTCCTCGCGGGTCATCTCGAAATGGACCTGGGCCCGGGGCGTCCCTCTCGGGGCAGCCCGGCTGAAGCCGTTCTCCCTATAGCCGAGAGCGCGCGAGACCCCTACAGATGACGAGTTGTCGACGAAGGCTTCGCTTCGCGCAACCTCCGCGCCGAGGTCTTCGAAGGCAAGCTGGAGCACGGCGGCCCTCATTTCCTTGCCGAAGCCCTGGCCCTGAGCCCCGAGCGTCAACCACGAACCGGTCGTAACCTCCCGGAGGACCTTGAAGTCCTTCGCTGCCACGTCTTGGACGCCGATCGCTTGGCCGTCCCGGAGGACAGCGAGGCCGAGGTGCCAGCCGTCGGGGGACCAGCCCGCCCGCTGGCTCCACCAGAACTGAGCGCTCGTGCGGGCGCGCGCCTCTGGGGCGGTGTCTGTCCAGGGCGCCGAGAACGGCATCTCCTCTGGCGCGTGGATGCCGGAGTCGATAGCGGCGATCAGGCCGGGGAAGTCGTCGTCGGTGGGCGCGCGCAGGACCAAGCGCGCTGTGACCAGACGAAGATCGAACAAGGGCCAGAAGCTCAACGCCGCCCGGCTGCTCATCCTGTCAATGGTGCCAGGGCCGGCGGTCCCGCTACTAACCAACAAGCCCGATTGAGCCGCGGCGGCCCACTGGGCCTAGGGAGCCGTGGCCTGCGCCTTGGAAGCGTGCCGGGGAAACCAGGGCGCCTGGCGAGGTCGCCACCCTCTGTTGGGTTGGCCGCCAATGCGGAGAAAGCTATGCCGCCCGGCGCGACATCGCCACCTCCGCCCCGTAGGCGTGAGAACTCAACCAGCCAAGCCAACACATGATCCGACCCGTTGCCCCGCCTGGGCTGCTTACGGGCCTCGGCCGGTCGTCCACTCGGGGCGTCGCTCGTTGCGCGCTTCGCCACCGCCGCTCAACCCCACAGGTCCAAAGATACCGTCGAACGGAGCACCCCCAACGCTATGTGCCGGTGCCCTCCGGGCCACTCCCGTCCCCCCGTCCACAACGACAGCCGGTGCTGCCACCACTACCGAGCCACTGGCTTCAGGGCATGGCCAAACGGCGACACAGCCCGGCACTCGCGCCCTCGCCCTTCTCTGGCCTCCACGCTGTCAGCGGAGGCACTCGCATGCGTGCGCCAGTCCGAGCCCAGCCGGGACCGTGTACGGGTCACCCACACACGGCCCATGCGCACACGGTCGCGCCCCCAGCGCGCTTCGTTCCCTTGGTCCGTCTCAGCTCCAATTTCGCATAGACACCTCTGCACCACGGGGGTGCGGGAGGGCGGTGCCGGCGGGGGTGAGCGCCAGATGATGGGCCTCGCCAAGATGGACCCGCAGGGCTGGCGGTACTACGCGGAGGTGGGCTCGGGCGGGAGGACTATTTCGCCCGCCACGGCGAGGAGCCAGGGCGCTGGGTGGGCCGTGGAGCGGAGGCCCTCGGGCTCGCCGGAGCGGTCACTCCAGAGCAGATGTCGAGCCTCTTCGGAGAGGGCCGCCACCCCGAAACGGGCGCGGCTTTGGGGCGTCCGTTCGTCGGCGAGAGCAACCCGAAGCGAGGCCGTGGAGAGGCGCAAGAGAGGCAGGGCGGCCCATCAGAAGTGGCGGGTTACGCGCTCAGCTTCTCGCCGCCCAAGAGCGTGTCGCTGTTGTGGGCACTGGCCGAAGAAGGGGTCTCAGCTGAGGTGCGAGCGGCCCACGACGCTGCTGTCAACGCGGCCCTGGACTTCCTCCAAGATCACGCAGCCTTCACGCGGAGAGGCCACGCCGGGGCGGTCCAAGCCGACACCGACGGCTACATTGCCGCCGGCTTCACGCACCGCACTTCGCGGGCGCGGGACCCTCAGTTGCACATGCACGTCTTGGTTTCCGCGAAAGTGAAGGCCAGTTGTTACCGGCATCTTTTGCTGATGCTGTATCCGCTTGATCCGGCAAGGATAATTGAGGCCGGACTCGAGTCGAGAGACTGGACGGGGCCGAGGGATGGGTCCCGGTCTGGTAACAACGCGACGTGGCGATCAGCTGGCCGTGCCGGCGTTGGTCGCGGTGTACTCGGGATGGGGGTGCAAGGTGCCAGCTCCTCGCCCGAACTGTGCGCGCTGCGCGTTGCCCATGGCCTTCGATGGCAGCTACCCCCGTTTTGTACGCGAAGCGGGCAAGTTGTACATGATCTTCGTGCGGCGTGCGCGGTGCGGGGGCTGCGGCGCGGGCGAGCCGTCGCTGCCCGACTTCGTGCTGGCCAGGCGCCGGGACAGCACGGCGGCCGTCGGGGCGGCCGTGCCCGCTCCCGCCGGCGTCGGCTTGCCCGAGGGCCCCGCCAGTCTCTACCAGGGCGTCCCGGGCCGGACCGTGCGGTCCTGGCGCCAGCGCTTCTGCGAGCGTGCCGAGGCGCTCTCGGTGCTCTTCGAGGCACTGGCGGCCGAGAGGGGTGCCCCGGCGCCGGCGCACGGAGCTGGGTCGTCCACCCGCCAGGCTGTGGTCGCGACCCGGCGGTTCTGGCAGACGGCGCGCCGGCGCGTGCGCGACGTCCCCCCGGCCTGGCCACTCGCCAATGTCGTGGTCGGCGCCAGCCTCCTGGCGGCCCGCGTGGACCTGTCGGTGCCAGGCACGCCTCACTTCATTTGCCGCTCGCGCGCACCCTGGACCGGGGGCATGTCAGGCACCACCGCCACCGTCCCGTGGCGCCGAGCCGGGCCCCCTTGGGACCACGTCCCTATCCCCGTTTGCCGAAACGAGCACGACCTCGGTGACGCGCGCTTGCTCAAACTCCCCCTCGGCAGCAGGGCAGCGAGGATGGCTGATCAGTTCTGCCGGAACGCCGTCAGACAAACCTGCCAAAGCGTTGCCATTTAGGGATGCCGGTAACACCCCGTGTGGTTCGGAGGAGGGCTGCACGGAAAAGGGCCTGTTCACAGGCACCTCGCCGCCCAGGCCTATCCGGTCCTTGCCAACGATGTTTGGCGCCTCAGCCGCGCAACCAGGCCCCCAAGAGGGGGGCCATCTCCATTATGGCTCTAGCGACAGTCCTGGCAGCGCCGGGGTCAAGGCCAAGCCCTACGGGCGGCCTGCGGCCGGCTAAACCGCGCGCGCTTGCTCGAGGGCGACGCGGCCACGCTTGACCTTCTCCGTCCCGCCCTCGCGCCGGCGGGCCAAGCCGGCGTCGACCAGTTCGTCGGAACTGAAGCCCTACGCCAGCCAAGACGTCCCGGCCTTTGACGGTGTGGCCGACTTCAGCCCTGCTCGTTACTGCCTCAAGCACGTCGATGTCGATCCCCCTGCCGGCGAGGTACCGCCGGCCGAGGTGGTGCTGGCTATTGGACGAATAGAAGTCCCATGCCGCGGCCAAGGCTTCTAAGAGCCGCCTGACCTCCGACCGGTCAGGGTCAGGTAACTCGTTGCCCCGAGCGGTTCCCTACGCACCGTCGGCTCAGGCCTTTGCCCCTCCCAAGCGTTGCGGAGTGGCCGGCGGTAAGGCCGAGCAGGAACGCCTCAGCCTCAGCCACTGTCACGACAGGGGCGCCGGTGAACACTTCGGCGTCACGTCAACTCACGTTCGATCTGCTGGAGGCTCTCCCCCTTGGTCTCGGGGACCCTCAACGCGCAGTACAGGACGGCGAAGAGCGATAGGAGGGCGAAGAGGAAGAACGTGCCAAAGCCGTGGATCGTGTCCAAGAGCGTCAGGAAGGAGATCGTGACGATGAAGTTCGCACCCCAGTTCGTCATCGTCGCCAGGCTCATTGCTTGTCCCCGCACATCCACTGGGTAGATCTCACTGATGAGCAGCCAGAACACGGGACCGAGCCCGATCGCGAAGGAACCCGTATAGAAGAGGAACGCCACGACGGCGACGATCGCACCGGCACCGTGCAGATGGCTGCCGCCAACGGCGAAATCGAGGGCCACCACGAGCAGCCCTACCGTCATACCGCAGAGACCGCCGATGAGCAGTGGCCGGCGGCCGACGCGGTCGATCAGTCGGATCGCGACGACCGTGAGACCGACGTTCACGATCCCATTGCCGACGTTCGCAAGCAGCGCACTGCCGGACCCGAAGCCGGCGCTCTTCAAGAGGGTCGGTAGGTAGTAGATGATCGTGTTGATCCCCGTCACCTGCTGGAGCGCGGCAAGGACCACGCCCACGAGGATCACCTTGCGCAACGAAGGTTGGAACAGGTCGCGTAGCCGGCGTTTTGCGGTGTCGAGGCTCTGGACGTCGTGGATCTCCGTCTCGACGGCGTCGGACGGTCGCACTTTGGCGAGCACACGACGCGCTTC
>DAHWQF010000229.1 GCA_027334785.1 Acidimicrobiaceae bacterium | reverse complement strand
CGGTAGTGCCTGCGTAGGGCTGCGCTGCGTAGGGCTGCGCTGGGTGGGGCTGCGCTGGGTAGGGCTGCGCTGGGTGGGGCTGCGGTGGGTGGTGGTAGGGCTGGCCGGGTAGCGGCGCCTTCAGGATGGTCCGTCCGGTCTGCCCGGCCGAGAGCGCCCCTCTTTCCTCCCATGAACCTTGGCCGCAAGTGGGCGAACGTTGCCTGTCGTGGCCCGGCTATGGTGGCGGGCCATGGAGTTGCCTCCTCCGGACCCGGCCAAGCTCCTCGAGGCGTGGATGGAGTGGGAGCGGGGAGAGGTGACGCCCGGGCGGGCGATGGCCAACTTGAAGACAGGCGGGCTGCGCCAAGTGCTCGAAAGCCTGGCCCGTGCGGGCGGGCTTGACGAAGAGCCGGCGAACCGGGCGCCGAGGGTGTAAGCTCCTTGGGGCTGGCCGAAGCTGTCGCGGACGCTTCGTGGTAGCTTGGGGATAGCCTGGTAGAGACATGACCTGCCCTCGATGCGGCGTACCCAACGGCCCCGAGAGGACCGCGTGTGTAAGGTGCGGGGGTTCGCTCGCCCCTCCGCCGGTACGCGATGACCGGCCCTTGGCGCCAGTGCTGCCGGTGACGCGGCGCGCCGAGCTGGCGATGGGCCGCGCAGCTGGTGTGTCCCCGGCTCCCAGTGCTCTTGCAGCTCAGGCCGGCGCGCTAGGTAGCGGTGGCCTGTACCTGATGGCGAGCGAGCGTTCGACGGGCCAGCCGCCCCCGCCCGAGGGCGTGAGCAGTCAGAGGGGTCCTTCGCGTGCCGAAGCGCCCGGCCGGATCGCTATCGGGCTCTCCGGCGCCTAGCTCTGGTTCGCGTCCGCCTGCTCAATAGACTCGGGTAGCACCACACCCGGCGACGAGAGGATGGCAGCGTGGAGATCGAGATTGGCAAGGGCAAATCGGGACGGCGCGCCTACGGATTCGACGACATAGCCATCGTCCCGAGCAGGCGGACGCGGGACCCCGAGGACGTGGATATCTCCTGGGAGATAGATGCTTTCCGCTTCGAGCTGCCCTTGATGGGCGCCGCCATGGACGGGGTGGTAAGTCCTTCTACTGCGATCGAGATTGGGCGTCTTGGGGGCGTGGGCGTGCTCAACCTGGAGGGCCTGTGGGCCCGCTACGAGGACCCCGAGCCCTACTTCGAGGAGATAGCCCAGCTGGCGCCGGACAAAGCGACCGCCCGGATGCAGCAGATCTACTCCGAGCCGATCAAGGCCGAACTGATATCAGCCCGCATACGTGAGATCAAGGCCGCCGGCGTGGTCGCGTGCGCGTCGCTTACCCCCCAACGCACGACGCAGTTCGCGAAGACCTTGGTGGAGGCCGAGCTCGACTTGTTCGTGGTCCAGGGGACCGTTGTGTCTGCCGAGCATGTCTCCAAGACCTCCGAGCCGCTCAACCTGAAGCGCTTCATCCGCGAGTACGAACTGCCCGTGATCGTCGGGGGCTGCGCTTCCTACCAGGCCGCGCTCCACCTCATGCGGACGGGCGCGGCCGGCGTCCTGGTGGGCGTGGGCCCGGGCCATGCTTGCACGACCAGGGGGGTGCTCGGCATCGGCGTCCCGCAAGCGACCGCGATCGCGGACGCGAGGGCGGCTCGCGCTCAGCACCTCGACGAGACCGGCGTATACGTCCAGGTGATCGCCGACGGCGGGATGGCAACCGGCGGGGACATCGCCAAGGCCATCGTGTGCGGGGCAGACGCCGTCATGCTCGGCTCGCCACTGGCCGCCGCGACGGAGGCACCGGGCCACGGCTACCACTGGGGGATGGCGACGTTCCACCCCACGTTGCCACGCGGGGCTCGGGTCAAGACCGAGGTGCGGGGCAGCTTGCGGGAGATCCTGGTGGGGCCGGCGCACGACAACGACGGGCGCCTCAACCTCTTCGGGGCGCTCAGGACTTCGATGGCGACCTGTGGCTACGAGACCTTGAAGGAGTTCCAGAAAGCTGAGGTGATGGTGGCCCCGGCACTTCTCACCGAGGGCAAAGCGCTCCAGCGTTCCCAGCGTGTAGGGATGGGGCACTGACCGCGGCGCCGGCGCTTCGGAGACTGGGCCCACCGGCACGGCGCCGGGCGCAGCACAAGCTGGCCATCTGCCGGCCATGAGCACCCAAGACCTCTTGGAGGGCCTAAACCCCGCGCAGCTCCGGGCAGTGACCCACCAAGGTGGCCCGCTGCTCGTGGTGGCGGGCGCCGGCTCAGGCAAGACCCGCGTCCTCACACACCGTGTGGCGTGGCTGGTGCGTGAAAAAGGCGTTTCTCCTTTCAGCATCCTTGCCATCACTTTCACCAACAAAGCGGCCGACGAGATGCGCGAACGCGTCGCGTCCCTGGTGGGCCCGGTGGCCGAGCGTATGTGGGTCTCCACGTTCCACGCTGCGTGCGTGCGCATATTGCGCCGGGAGGCCGCCGTGCTTGGGCGGGAGCGTTCGTTTTCCATATATGACCAGGCCGACGCAGTGAGGCTTACCGGTTACGTAGTGCGCGATTTCGGTTTGGACCAAAAGAAGTTCCCTCCCCGGGCGTTGCACGCAGTCATCTCGTCGGCGAAGAACGAGCTTGTCGGGCCGGCCGAATACGCGGAGAGGGCCCGGCGGTCGCCGTTCGAGCGCAGGGTGGCCGATGTCTACGCCGAGTACCAAAAGAGGTTGGCCGCGGCCAACGCCCTCGACTTCGATGACCTGCTCATGGCGACGGTGCAATTGTTCCGCGAACACCCCGAGGTCCTCGAGCGCTACCGGGAGCGCTTTGCCCACCTGCTCGTCGACGAGTACCAGGACACCAACCACGCTCAAAACGAGATTGTCCTGGCACTGGCCGGCGGCCACCACCAAGTGACGGTGGTGGGCGACTCGGACCAGGCCATATATGGGTGGCGGGGCGCCGACGTGCGCAACATCTTGGAGTTCGAGCGGGCGTTCCCCGACGCCACCGTCGTCGTGCTGGACCGCAACTACCGTTCCACCCAGACGATCCTCGATGCCGCCAACGCGGTCATCTCCAACAACCTGGCGCGAAAGCCCAAGGAGCTCTGGACCGACCAGGGCACTGGCGAGCACCTGGTCCGCTACGTCGCCGAAGACGAGCACGACGAGGCTTCCTTCATCGTCGGTGAAATCGAGCGCCAGCGAGCAGAGCACGGGTACCGCTGGGGCGACTTCGCGGTGTTTTACCGGACCAACGCCCAGAGCAGGGCCATAGAGGAAGAGCTGGCCCGGCGCCAGGCCCCCTATAAGGTCGCCGGCGGGGCCCGTTTCTACGAACGCCGTGAGGTGAAGGACCTTCTCGCTTACCTCCACGCGATCGCGAACCCAGACGACGAAGTCTCGACGAAGAGGGTCCTAAACGTCCCCCGGCGGGGCGTGGGAGACACGAGCGTCGCCAAGCTGGACGCCTGGGCGACAGGCCATGGAGTGCCCTTCAGCGAGGCTCTCTCCCATGCCAAAGAGGCGGGCGTTTCGGGGAGGGCGCTGGCCGGCGTGAGCTCCTTCCTGCAGCTGATGGCGGGGTTGCGGGCGATGCTCGCCGGCGACGCCTTCGGCGAGGCCCTGGATGCTGCCGGCGAGGCCCTGGATGCTGCCGGCGAGGCCCTGGATGCTGCCGGCGAGGCCCTGGATGCTGCCGGCGACGCTCCGGCCGCTGCTGGCGACGCCGCTGCCCGCGAGGCTCCCGCTGCTGCCGACGAGGCCCCCCGAGGGGCCGGCGCCGGCGAGATCCTCCAGGCCGTCTTGGAGCAGACCCACTACCTGGAGGAGCTGCGAGCCGAGGACGCGACGCCGGTAGAGATCGAGGGGCGGGTGGAAAACGTCGAGGAACTGCTGGGGGCGGCGTGGCAGGCCAACAGCCTCGAGGAGTTCCTGGAGGAGGCGAGCCTGGTCGCGGATGCCGACGAGGTGGAAGGGGAAGGGTCGGTCGTCACGCTCATGACCCTGCACACGGCCAAGGGTCTTGAGTACCCGGTCGTCTTCATCGCCGGCATGGAAGAGGGCATTTTCCCGCACCTGCGCGCCCTAGGCGAAGACCATGAGCTCGAGGAGGAGCGGCGCCTGTGTTACGTGGGGGTCACCCGGGCCAGGGAGCGCCTCTACCTCTCCTACGCCTGGTGCCGGAGCTTGTGGGGCGCCGTGCAGTACAACCCGCCGAGCCGCTTCGTGAACGAGATACCCGAGCGGCTGTTCGCTAAGGAGGGGGGCGGGCGTCAGCGGCGCGCGCTCACGGGCCGCTCACGGGCCGAGGTACGTTCCGAGCTCGTCGAGGCCGCGCTACGGCGGGGCCGGCCGGGTGCTCCGGTGCACGGCACGGGGGCAGAGCAGCTCGGGCTTCGGGCCGGCGAGGCCGTTGTGCACGCGCGCTATGGCGAAGGGCTGGTGATCGAGGTGAGCGGGGAGGGTCAAGAGGCCGAGGCGATGATCAGGTTCCCGAGCGCCGGCGAGAAGCGCTTCAGTCTCCACCTCACCCCCTTGAAACGGGCCTGACTGAAGGGTCCCCGGCCGGCGAAGCGGGCGTGACTTCCGGGCCTAGCTAGCTAGGGCCGGGCGAAGCGGGCGTGACTATCGGCCTCCCGTCTCGGCACCCTGCCGGGGCTCGTCGCCGCTGCGGAGCGCCAGGCGAAGCGGGCCTGCCGCCTAGCGCCCACCGGGGCCGGCGTACCACCGGCGCCCTCACCGTCTCAGCGCCAGTCGTCGTCCTCGGGTAGTTCTTGGGACTGCTCTATGGCATCAGCTTCGGGTACTTCGAAGCTGGTCACCGGTCGCGGGGAGGGTTCAGAGTCGTCGTCAGGGGGGCCGGGTGCCGCCGGCTCGGACTGCTCCAAGGCGTCCGCTTCCGGGACTTCGGGATCCCTCTGTGCCATGGGGCGGTCGGTCGAGGCCATCGGGTCACGCTACCGCGGGTGCGGCACCGAGCGTCGCCGGCGCCTTTCCGGGTCCCGGGTCGCCGGACGGCCTAGGCGGAGCGGCGCGTCGAGGCACCCAGGAGAGTGGGTCCGACGTGTGCCACAGGCTGACAAGAACCTGATCGATGTGATGGTGCCGAGGCCACATCCACCAGAAATGAGGTCGCTTTTATCGTTCAAATCCAGTGGATGTGGTCTTTTCGGATCTACGTTCATCAGTTTTTTGAGCACTTCAGCTCGCGGGGATGCCTGAAGACGGCCGCCGGGGCCTCGCCGTCGGAGCTCGCCGTCGGAGCTTGCCGCCGGCGGGGCTCGTCGGCACCTCTAGGCACTCCGCCGCGCCCGCCGCCGGATCGGCACCGAGACCCCAGCGGAGGGGCTGGTCACATGCGGGGACGTTTGGGTCACCTAGGATTCGAGGACGATGGGTAGCCGGCGCGTGGTCGTGACGGGCATGGGCGTGATCAGCCCCCTTGGCCTGGACGTGGAAGACACCTGGCAGGCGCTGGTGGCAGGGCGAAGCGGGGTGAGCCGCATCACCGCTTTCGACGCCAGCGAGTCCTCCGTCAAGATCGCCGCCGAAGTGCGGGGCTTCGACCCCGCGGCAACGTTGGGGCGCCGGCGGGCCAGGCACCTCGACCGGGTGGTCCAGCTGGCCCTGGTGGCGACCAAGGAGGCGGTCGAGGCGTCCAAGCTCGATGTAGCCTCGGCCGCCGAGCGCACGGGGGTGGTGTACGCGACCGGCATCGGGGGCTTGAAGACCTGGGAAGACGGGATGCGCACGCTCGTCAACCGGGGTCCCGAGTGGGTCAACCCCTACGTGGTGCCCATGATGATCCCCAACATGGCCGCCGGCGAGATCGCCATGGAGTGGGGCCTCCTC
>DAHWQF010000228.1 GCA_027334785.1 Acidimicrobiaceae bacterium | reverse complement strand
GACGCCATCTCGGCCAGGCTGGTCCTCGCCAACAGGTCCCGCAACAGGGCTGTCGCCTCCGACCAGGTCTCATGGAGGGGGCAGACCGCCTCCCACCGGCACGGGCCCTCGCCCAGCGCGCACCGCTCCGCCCGGAGCGGCCCCTCGGCTGCCTCCACCACCTCTAGCACCGTGATGTCGCTCGGCGGACGGGTGAGGCGGTAACCGCCTTCGCGGCCGGACCTCGAGGTCGCGAGGCCAGCCCGAACGAGGTCGGCGAGGACCTGGGAGGCGAACGTCGTGGGCACGTTTGTGTCGGCCACTACCTCACGGATCTTGCGGTGGCCGGCCTGGTCGAAAGCCCGGGCCAGGAATATCGCCGAGCGCATCACGTAGTCGCCCCGTTTGGACAAGGTCATGTTCATGACTGCACGTCTACTCCCAAGCTCTGGGTGATGTTACTTACGGCGCGCAACCTTTTCGGTGCCGCTGCCGCGCGCCGGATCAGGAGCCCGCGCCGAGTGGCACCCTGGCCGCCACCACGGTGCCGGCGCCCGGGGCCGACCGCACTTCAAACTCGCCGCCCAGCAGGCTCGCCCGCTCGGCCATGCCCATGAGGCCGAAGTGGCCCGAACCGACCTGTTCGGCCCTGTCACCTTCGAAGCCCCGGCCATCGTCTTTCACGGTTAGGGCGACACTGTCGGGCGCGAAGTCAAGGGCCACCTCCAGGCAGTGGGCGCCGGCGTGGCGGACCGCGTTGCGCACTGCCTCCTCGGCGATGCGGAACACGCCCAGTTCCACATCGCCGGCCAGCCGAGCGGCTTGGCCCCTCACCTTGAGGTCGGTAGCCAACGCAGCGCACGCCTCTTCCGTTTCGGCCAGCAGGCTGGACAGGGCCGGGGCCAGCCCCAGCTGGTCAAGAGCCGGCGAGCGCAACCCCCGGGCCAGGTCCCGCAGCCGGGTGGCGGCGTCGAGGGCCTGGAGCCTGCTCTCGTCCAGGTCTTTGGCGACCGGTCCCGGGACGCCTGGCGCCCACGCGAGGCTCTCGAGCCGGCGGGCCAGGTGCAAGAAAAGCTGGAGAGGTTCGTCGTGCAGTTCGCGCGCCAGCCGGCGCCTCTGTTCCTCCTCGGCCCGCACCAGGAGCGCCGCGTGCAGCGAGGCCCTGCGCCGCTTGCTCCGTTCCTCCGTCACGTCTTCGAAGATCACTTGCGCCGAGCCGCCGGCGGCCGACCCGCCGGCGGCCGACCCGCCGACGCTGTTGGCTAGCGGCACGACGCTGAGGCGGTAGTCGCGCCCGTCGGGCAGGCCGAGGACCTGGCCCGACAGCTTCTCGATCGGGGTGCCGTCGCTTAGCAGGCTCGGGGCCGGTCGGTCGAGCAGGCCGGGGCCGAACACTGCCGACAAGGCAGGGTTGGCGTCGCGGACCGTGCCTTGGTCGTCCAGCACCAAGATGGGCACGCTCGTGGTCTCGAAGAGATGGCGGTAACGCGCCTCGGCGTCGAGCCGTTCGGTCGTGGCCTGCTGGGCGCGGCGGTGAGCGAAGCGTTCCGCCTCGATCCGCTGGCCTACGAACAGGGCCACGAAGTCGACAAGCACGAGGTTGGCCGAGTCGGCACCGACGTGGCCCTCGTCATGGGGCAGCAGCAGGTCGGGCAACCACAAAAGGGTGGCCCAGAGCGCGGTGGCGGCCGAGCCGGCCAGACCGTAGCGCAGCGCCGCGTAGGCCACTGGGACGACCAAAAGCGCCACGGGGATGCCGGCGGGGAACACTCCGGTGGAGTTTGGGGTGCTGAGGTCGACGACGAGGTGGGCGGTCGCGATGACAACGACCATGGCCTGGACGACCCAGAAAGGGGCCTCTCTCGCGGGAGGGTGCAGGGCGCGTCGCAAGACGGCCACGAACCCCGGCTTTTCACTCATCTTGGCCCAGCACGCCGTGGCTGAGGGCGTACAGAGCGGCCTCCGTCCTAGACGCGACGCCGAGCTTGCCGAGCAGGCCCGACACGTAGCCCTCGACCGTCCGCACCCCGAGCCCGAGCTCGACAGCAATGCGCTTGTTCGGCAAGCCACGGGCGACCAGTGCGAGCACTTCGGCTTCCCGCGGGGTCAGGTCGACCGATGGTCGGCGCAGCTCATTCCTCGCGCGCCGGGCCAGGCGGCGCGAGATGGCCCCGTCGAGCACGAACACCCCGTCGGCCGCCGCCCGCACGGCATCGGCCAGTTCGTGCCCAGAAGCGGTCTTCAGCAGGTACCCGGCCACGCCGGTGTTGAGCGCTTCGTCCACGAAAGCGATGTCGTCGTACGCGCTCAATATGACGACCCGCACGTCGGGTTCGTTTTCTGCCGCCCAGCGGGCCAGCTCCAGGCCGCTCCGGCCTGGGAGGCTGACGTCGACTAGGGCGACATCGGGTTGGGCGCTCCCGAAGAGGTCCACCGCTTCCTCGGCACTACCAGCGGTGCCGACCACGCGGAGGTCGGGCTCCTGGTCGAGCAAGCGGGAGGTGCCCTCACGGACGAGGGCGTGGTCGTCTACGATGACCAGCCGGACCGGGGCCCCACGCTCACGGGCGCGAGCAGGTCCTGACCGAGGCTCTGCGGCCTGGCCTTCAGGTGGGATCTCGGGGCCAAGAGCCGTAGCACCCCGGTACCGGGGAGGCCTGGGCAAGGGGACAATTGTCTCATGGTCGAGCTGGGGCGGGTTGTGATCGCCGTTGTGGTGGCTGGCGCCCTCTTGGCGGTCGCCACTTATCTGATCGTGGCAGTGGTCCTCGTGGTCAGGGTTCTTCTGGCGGCCCCGCCTCGTGACCTGCTCCAAGACGAACTCGACGCCTTCCTCGTCGAGGTGGTCGGCCCTCGCGACGGTGCTATCCCTGCTGCCCCTCCTGCTAGGAATGCGAGGACGGGCTTGCGCTCCCGGCTCTCCCGCCGGCACGCTCGATGGGCGCAAGGCCGTGAGCTGGCAGCCGGGAGGGCGGCCCGGGCGCGTCCCTAGCCTGCCGCCCAACTCGTCCTCGGTCAGGGCGCCGCTGCGGTGTGCCATGTTGGTGCCTCAACGGTGCTCGGTACCGGCAACGACGCCGCTTGGAGGTTGCCAGGCTCCAGGCCCGCCTCGAGAGCGTGGGCCACCCGCCGGAGGAAGGCGCGCACGGTGGCCCTGGCCACGCGGTGGAGCAGCGCTTCGTCGAGCAACTGGCCGGCCCTCCCGAGAGGCGGGTGGTAGCTGCCCCGCAGGTGCAGTTCGGACCGTTCGGCGTCCAGGACCCGCACCACCATCTCAGCTTCCATACGGGGGAACAGACCTGACGGCCCCGTTGCTTCCCAGGTGATGGGCACGGCGCGCGCCACGCCCCGCTCCTCGACACGGCCCGTGCGGACAAGGACGGTCTTCCCCAGCCAGGCCGGGCCGCGTGGGCCGACCCGCACCCGCTGGAGGTCGCCCTCGGCGTGAGCGGCCTCCGCCAGCGGGCAAAGCCACGAACTGCCTGTGCCCAGGTGCTCCGCCACTTTGCCCGCTGCCATCTCCACTTGGATCGTGTCTTCGACACCAACGACCATCTCGGCGAGGCGGTGAGAGCCAGGGGGCGCCAGGTACGTGCCCAGCTCGAGGGCCTCGTCGTAGCGGGCAACCTCGGCCAGGCTGGTGGCGGCAAGGGTTTCTCGCAGCCTTCCCACAGCGGCGGTCCAGGTCTCATGGAGGGGGCAGACCGCCCGCCAGTAGCACGGCCCCTCACCGAGGGCACAGCGCTGGTTGTGCAAGGGCCCCTCGCCTGCCTCTACCACCTCGAGCACGCTCACCTGCTCTGGGGGGCGGGCCAGGCGGTAGCCCCCTTCTCGTCCCGCCTTCGAAGTGGCCAGCCCGGCCCGGCCGAGGTACGCGAGGATCTGGGAAGCGAAAGCCGCGGGGACCGCCATCTGGCCGACCACCTCCCGGACCTTCCGGGCCTCGGGGTAGGCGCGGGCGAGCACCATGGCCGACCGCACGACGTAATCGCCCCGCTTGGTGAGAGCTAGGTTCACTACCTACGTATAGTAGCAGACTTGACGTAGAGTACACCCGTGTTTATACTCTACGTAACACCACGCACGTAGAGAACCGATCGGGAGGAATGTGAAATGGCCCTGGCAGAGCAAGAGCGCCCGGTCAGCCTTGTCGACCGCATGCCGGTCGCGGTGCGGCTGCGCCCACCGGAGAGGGAGGGGCTTCGCGAGCGGTTCACGGCGAGCGACCCTTCCCCCGGGTGGGACCTGACCGCCCGGTCGCCCCGGCTAGCACGGCTGGTGAGGAGCCGGCGCTTCCAGTTTTTTCTGATCCTGCCCAACCAGATCGTCTTCTGGACAGTCATCGTGGTCGGCCTGTTCGGCACGGTGGTGCCGGGGTTGAACTTCGGTACCGCCATCACCTGGTACGTCTGGTTCTGCCTGGTGTTCGTGATGATGGTGGTAGTCGGGCGGGCTTGGTGCTCGATGTGCCCCTTCGGTGGCTTCGCAGAATGGGTACAGCGGCGGACGTTTTGGCAGCGCACCCAGAAAACGCTCGGCCTCGGCTGGAAGTTCCCCGCACCCCTGGCCCGTTACGGGTTTGTGATCCCGGTCGCCTCGTTCGTGTTGCTCACCTGGATCGAGGAGTTCTTCAACATCGCCGGCCCCGGCTCCCCCGCCTACACCTCGTGGATGGTCGTCGGGATCGTGTCGAGCGCCTTGATCTTCTTCCTCCTTTTCGAGCGCCGGACCTTCTGCCGCTATATCTGCCCGCTCAGCACCCTGATCGGCACGGTTGGCTCCATGGGCTCCGTAGCCGGGTTCCGCACCCGTGATCGCGAGGTGTGCCTCAGCTGCCGGACCAAGGACTGCATGCGTGGCAGTGAGAAGGGCTACGGCTGCCCGTGGTACACCTGGCCTGGGAGCGCCGACTCCAACCTCTACTGCGGCCTGTGCAGCGAGTGCTACAAGTCCTGTCCCGAGGGCAACGTCGGCCTGTTCGTGCAAAAGCCCCTAACCTCCGTGGTTGCCCCGAGGCGCCGGCGTGCGGACGTCGCCTGGGGCATCGCCTTGCTCTGGGGCCTCGTGTTGTACCAGCAGGTCAACGCCACCAGTGCCTTTGCCCTCGCCGACACCTGGCTCAACCGCCAGCTCCACTTCCCCCACTACCCCGACCCCGTCGACTACCTCGGTTTCATAATCCTGGCCAGCCTGGCCACCGCCGGGGTGAGCTGGCTGGTGGCCACCGCATTTGCCAGCCGATCGGCTCGCTTGGCGCGGCCAGGCAACTTCCTCGACCGCATGTCCCGCTTCAGGTCGTTCTTTGCCCCGATGGCCTACGGGCTGGTGCCGGTGGTAGGTGCCGACTACTTCGCCAGGCAGCTACCGAAGTTCCTCCAGCACGCACCCCGCGTGGTACCCGCCCTCGCCCACATCGGCGGGTTCTCCTCCGTGAGGTCGCCTATCTACTCGTTCTCCCTCATGACCAACGGATGGATCGTGTTCACGCAGGTGGCGGTGGTCCTCGCCGGGACAGCGGCGGCCGTATGGAGCACGTGGAAGATCGCCGGCCGCGAACTCGTCCCCGTCAGCCGCAGTGCCTTGGGCGTACGGTTGGCCACGGTCGGGTTCGTCTTGGCCTGTGGTGCCGCAGCTGCCGTGCTGTACGTGATGATGCACGCGGCGGACTAGAGAGGAGCGACCAAATGACCCTTGCCGGACCGCTCACCACCGGACCGCTCACCACCGAGCGGCCCCGCACCGAGCAACCCCGCACCGAGCAATCCCAGCCGGGCTGCCACGTGACCATCCTGACCGACCGCTGCGCCGGTTGCCAGGAGTGCATTGTCCGCTGCCC
>DAHWQF010000227.1 GCA_027334785.1 Acidimicrobiaceae bacterium | reverse complement strand
CGACGCCGATCTCGCCGTCTTCGAGGGGGCTGAGCTGGGTCGGGTCGATCGTGCGACGCCTCCGGCTCCTTGGGTCGAAGGACAGCTCCTCGGGGCGCACCGGCACCCGCCGTACCACACAACGCGTGCCCTCCGGCCAGCCGTGGGGGAAGTAGTCGCAGAAGGCGACCTCGGCCTCCATGTCCTTTGCCTGCCGCCAGGCGCCCTGTTCGATCGCCCTGCAGGCCCGCCAGGCAGCGGGGTTGCGCTTGGCCGCGATCGCGAAGTCCGCCCCGTAACAGAGGGCGGCGAAGGCGACGTCGCTGCTGAAAAAGCCCGAGTCGACCCGGACGATCGGGCGCGGCAGGCCCTTCGGCAAGGCAGTGACGGCCCGTCGGATGAGCGATCGCGCCTGGGGGCGAGGGTCCGAGCTTCCCGAGCCCAGGTCCGCACAGAGCACGACGCCGGCCTCGGCCCACACCGCCGGGTGGGGGCGGCCCACGCGCTGGCCCTGGTAGTTGAAGCCCACACCCTCCTTGGCGGCTCCGTAGACCTCCACGTCGGTCGGGTCGAGGTCGATCGTCGGGCGCGTCGAGGACAGCTTGGCGCGACGGGGCTCGGGGAGCAGGTCCCACCAGCGACGCACGAGCGCCGCGTTCGCCCGCTCGATCCCGGAGAACACCGCAGCGCCGAAGCGCTTGGCCCGGCCGATGAAGGTGGTGGAGGCGGGGATCTCGCCGAGCGCGCGAAGCGGCCGTCCCGCCTCGTCACGGCGCTGGTGGTCCAGGTCGATCATGAAGTCCCCGCCGGCGAGCATCGTCTCGGCCATCGAGACGACGAGCGCTCCGGCCGACAGGCCCCGCCGGCGGGCCGTCGTTCGTCCCACCTCGGCGTCGATGGCGGCCACGATCCCAAGGACGCGCTCGAGCTCGGCGACGAGGTACAGGCCTGCGCGGGGCGTGAGGCTCGGGTCGGCTGCGCCAAGGCTGACACGGCGGATCGAACGGCGTATCCTTCTCACCTGACAGGTGCCTTTCTCTGTGCGGATGCCGGGTGTTAGCAACCACCATCTTCGCAGGTGAAAGGCACTTCGTCGCGTCTTTCAAGCCTCGTTTCAACAGATAACTCGCGGATCTAGGTCAGAGGCAGTGAGCTCGGCGGTCGGCAGTCCTCCTCGGAGGTGTCGCGCGCGATTCCTGCGCGATCTATTCGTCGACCGGTGCCAGCGATGGACGCGCGGGTGGCACGTCACGTTCGGGCTTGGCCGTCACTGCCACTTGGCCTATGCGGACCGAGCTCGGCAACCGCATACGCAACCAGGCCAGCAACGCGCTGGCGTCGTCCATTGTCCTGGCCTGTCGTCCCCGGAGCTCCGATGCCGGCATCACGGACCGCGGGGGGTTCTTCGCAGCGCTTCATGCTGAGCTGCCGAGAGCATTGGGGGAGCTTCAGCAAGGCAACATCGCCCCGGTGGGCTTGGCGCAGGCAGCCATCGGACCCGGCATGGCCGTGTTCTCCCGCTACGCCAAGGTGGTCGAGGCGAACGGCGAGCCGATGACCGTACGCACGGCGCTCGCGCTCATAAACTAGGCGCTCGATGAGGTCCTGGCCGAGCAGGAGGGCGAGTTCGACGCCGGCACCCGTTTCGCAGTCAAGTGGTTTGAGCAGTACGGCTTTGACGAGGCCGCTTACGACCCCGCCGAAGGGCTGGCCCGGGCCACCAACGTTTCCGTGGGAGGGCTGGAACAAGCTGGGATATTGGTCGCTCGGGCCGGGCGCGTGCGGCTAGTGCCGCGCGACAGACTGCCGGCGGGCTGGGGCCCTGCGACCGACAAGCACGTGACCGTATGGGAAGTGGCCCAGCACCTTGTGAGGGCGATCGACGAGGAGGGCGAAGCCAAAGCCGCTGATCTCCTGCGAAAGGTCGGAGGACTCGCGTACGCGGCGAGGGACCTCGCCTACCGCCTCTATTCGATATGCGAGCGGCGAGGCTGGGCCGAGGACGCCCTGGGCTACAACCTGCTGGTCACGTCTTGGCCCCGGGTCGCCGCTCTGGCCGCCGGCTCTCCGCCGCCCGAGCAGGCGGGGCTCGGGCTATGACGGGAGCTCTCTTCGAGGTGGTCGGGGGCAAGGCCGTGTACGAGGGCCGGACGCTCGCGGAGTGGGTGCCAGAAATCGTGAGCAAACTCGTCCGGGCGAGCAACCCCGAGCGCGTCATCCTGTTCGGTTCGGTCGCTCGTGGCGACGACGGCCCCGACTCGGACATCGACCTCATGGTCGTGCTGCGGTCGATGGACTACGCGCAACGGCGTTCGCTGGAGGCTGAGCTGTACGGGGAACTGGGAGGTGCCGTACCTGTCCAAGTGTTCGTCACAGACCTGCGGGAGTGCGAGCGTCGCCGCGACGTCGTGGGGTCTATGCACTACTGGCCGCTCCGGGAGGGACGGGTGGTGTATGAGCGAGCTGCCTGACAACAACCGGGACGAGGCCCGGCGCTGGATGGCAAATGTCGAGGACGACCTTCGGGGCATGCACGCGATCGAGCGCGACGAAGGGTCGCCGGCTCGCCTCGTCTGCTTTATGGCGCACCTCGTCGTTGAGAAGTCACTAAAGGCAACGCTGATAGACGCCGGCGTGCCGTTCAAGAAGACCCACAACCTGCTCGTCCTGCACGACCTGTGCATGGGGTCCGGCAGGCTCGCTGGGGTGGACCGTGAGCGGCTGGCGACCTGCAATCCTTGGGCCATAGACGGCCGGTACACCGACGACCTTGTGGAGGCCGGGCACGACCTCGCCGAGCGCCTCGCTCGTTTCGCCGAAGAAGTTGTTGCTGCTGTCCGCTTGGAACTGGAAGCGAAAGATGGCGACGACTAACCAGGAACGCGTCGGGCGGGCCTTCGAACTGCTGGCATCCGGCCTCGGGCCGTTCGTGGAGCGCCACATGAAGGCGATGGCCGGCAAGGGTTGGCTGCCAGAGCCCCACGGGCCTGGCGACGAGGGCTCCCCCAAGGACCCGGCGTACTTGTTGCGGGTGATGGCCGACGCCTGGGATTCCGCGTTCCGCCAGCGACTCACCAAGGCAGAGCGCAACTTGGTCTTCGAGCTGCGGGAGACCCGGAACCGCTGAACGCACAACGAGGCGTTCAACTCCGACGACACCTACCGGGCGCTCTGCTCGGCCGAGCGCCTGCTCGTGGCGGTGGACGCCCCGGAGGCGGGCGAGGTGGGGCGCTCCAAGACCGAGCTGCGCCGGCTCTTGCACGAGGCGGAGACCCGCAAAGCCGTGGCGGCTGCACCAGGGACAGGTGGTGCGGTAGCGGGCCTGCGGCCCTGGCGGGAGAGGTGATCGTACCCCATGACGACGTGGCTGCCGGGCGCTACGACCTAGCCGAGTTCGCTGCCGGCCTGCACCAGGTGGCCACCGGGGCGGAGGGAACGGCCGGCGAGTACGCCGACCCGGTCGAGTTCTACCGGGGCACCTACCTGACCGAAGGCTTGAGCCAACTGCTCGTGGAAGCAGCCAAGAGGCTCTCGGGCACGGGCGGGGTGCCGGCATCGGCGAGCGGCCGGCGGTGAGCCGGGCTGCGCTGGTCGGGACCAAGATCGCCCCCGGCCAGCCGGCAAGGAAACAAGACGGCACGGTGGTCTCGATGCTTTGGGGCGAGCTGGCCTGGCAGCTCATGGGCAAGGACGGCCATAGCCCTGTGGAGGGGGCGGACCAAAGCGGGACCAGCCCGGGCGCGGCGCTCGCGGACCTGTTCGCTGCCTGCTCGCCGTGCCTGGTGCTCGTCGACGAATGGGTGGCATACGCCCGTCAGCTCTACGGGTCTGAAGGCCGCCTCCCCGGTGGCAGCTTCGAGGCGCACATCAGCTTCGCCCAAGCCCTGACCGAAGCTGCTCGGGCTACCCCGGGGGCCTTGCTCGTCGTTTCGCTCCCCGCATCGGTGAGCCCCGACGCCCAAGAAGAGCCGGGCTCGGGTAGCTCCAGCATCGCGCTCGGCGGCCCAGGAGGAGCCGAGGCCCTGCGTCGGCTGCGGGCGGTGATGGGCCGGATCGAGTCGTCGTGGCGCCCGGCATCGGTGGAAGAGGGCTTCGAGATCGTACGGCGGAGGCTGTTCCAGCCCCTAGACCCCGCACACCTGGCCGACCGGGACGCGACCGCTAGCCTCGCCGTTTCACCGCGGCCCCGATGACCGACCGGATGCGTCGGCGAAAGCCGTTGGCGGTCGCTGGTCCCCGCTCGCGGCGGCCGTCCCCTCCCCCGGGGGCGTGAACGGCCAGCGGCTCGTCCAGATGGCTGCCTCATGGCACCGGCGAGTGCCGGCCCGGGGTGTGGGCGCTTCAGGCGAACGCCGCGCGCAGGCGCTCGAAGCCGGGCGCCGGCTGCTTGGACCAGGCCCAGGTGCGATCGAGGCGGAAGGAGATGACGAGCCCGGATCGGGCGATGCGGGCGGCCATGTGGAGGATCCGATAGCGGAAGCTTGCGATCTCGCATCGTGCGAGCTCGGGATCGTCGACGAAGCAGAGCAGCTTCGACCAGCACACGAGGTCGGCCGCGGCGAGCACGCGCTCGAGCCTGGCCTCGTTCTCGGAGAGGTCCCGGCACGGCAGGCTCGAAAGCCCCGCCGCCTTGGCCTGGCGGATCCGGCCCTCGATGCGTGCGTGGCCCCGGTGGCGCAGCTCGAGCGCGGCGATCAAACCCTCGTCGCGCCCCTCGCCGGGGCGGGGACAGCAGATGAACGCGGTGTGGCGCAAGCCAGCCTCGAAGTCGAACAGGCTGAGCTGGGCGCCGGGGTACGGGCGCACCTTTCGCACGATGACGCGCGAGCCGACCGGGAAGGCATCGATGTCGAGGAAGGGCTCGCCCGAGAGGTCCGGCCCCGCCCCGGCCGCCCAGGCGCGCTCGCGGGCCATCGCCCGTCCCCTGCGCAGCAGCGGGAGGCGAGCCGGGCTCACGCGATCGAGCACCGGCCAGGCCGTCGGCTTGGAGGCCACCGCCCCGAACAGCCCCGGCTGGTCCCGGAGGGCTCGCAGATCGCTGATGCAGCCCGCCCCATCGGCGATCGCGACGGCGAGGTCGGCGAGCACGCTTTTGGGGAAGTGGACCGGCATCGCCTTGTAGCTCGAGATGAGCGCCGCGCCCTGGCGTCGATGAGCCCGGTGAAGCCTGCCAGCTCACGAAGCAGCTCGGCGCCGGCGTGGGAGAACACCCCCTCGCCATCCGCGCTGACCTTGACCCGGGCGAGACGGCCGTTACGCTTCACCTTGAAGGTGTCCTTCCGTGAGGGTGCTGGTGGACTTCCAAAGCCCCCAATTCGCCCTTATGGAATGGGCACTTTCGCGTCTTTCGTGAGGTCAGCGCCCACGAATCGGTGAACCGGGCAGGCTAGCTGGCCGGGGGCGGCCCGTCCGTCGCGGCAAGCCCTCCCGCCCGCCGCCGGCGCCCTCCCGCCAGCGGCCTCCGCAGTGCCAAGAGGAGGATCCCGCCGAACACGGCCGTGGGCACCTCGAGCGTGAGGAACATGGCCCGGTAACCGAGGCTTCCGGCCAACCACCCGCAGGCGAAGGGCACGGCGATGGTCGCGAGGTTGGTGCTGGCGAGAAGCCGGGAGTTCGCTCGGCCGAGCACCTGCGGAGGCACACCCTCGGCCAGGATGCCCGACGCCAGGGAGAACGTCAGCCCGTGCGGCGCGCCGAGCACGGCCATGCCGACAAGCAGGTAGGTCACTCCCCGACCGCCGCCGAGCACCGCCAGCCCGGCCGCGGTCGCCAGCACAGAGGCGACGAGGGCGAAGCGCCGGTGGCGGGTCGGTGACGCGACGACGGCGCTTCGGAAGGCGAGAGAGACGGT
>DAHWQF010000226.1 GCA_027334785.1 Acidimicrobiaceae bacterium | reverse complement strand
ACCGCAATTACCCTGCCGCCCGGCTTCAGCGCTTCGAACGCCTGCCTCAGCGTAGAGGCGCTCCCTACCGCTTCCACCGCGACTTCTGCACCGCCACGCGTCAGTTCGTGGACGGTGCCGGCCACCTCTTCCTCGGACAGGCGTGAGGCGTCGACCACGTCGGTGGCACCCAGCCGGCGTGCCAGTTGAAGCTTGTCGGCACTTACGTCGACTGCGACGAGTGGTGCGGCTCCCAACAAGTGAGCGCCCATGACAGCCGAGAGCCCTACCCCACCGGCACCTACCACCAGCAAAGGGTGCCCCGCGATCGACCCGTGCTGGGCGGCCACGTTCAACACGGCTCCCACTCCCGTGACCACGGCGCACCCGACAACGGCAGCGACAGCTGCGGGGATGTCGTCCGCGATGGGCACAACAGCGCGACGCGACACCACGGCCAGCTCCGCGAAACATGACACGCCGAGGAAATGGTGGATCTCCTCGTTGCCCCGGTGCAGGCGGCTTGTGCCGTCCATCAAGCCTCCGCTAGAGGCTTGCACCCGGCCGTAGACGCACATCACCGGTCGGCCCGTGACACAGTACTCGCACTCTCCACACCTGGGGCGCCAAGTGAAGACAACGCGCTCACCTACCACCATGTCCCCCACCCCAGCACCTACCTCTTCGACCACCCCCACTCCCTCGTGGCCGAGCACCACCGGTAGCGGGCATGGGATGTCGCCCGATATGTAATGGAGTTCGGTGTGGCAGACGCCAGCAGCCTCCACCCGGACGCGCACCTCCCCCGGGTGCGGCGCGTCCAGGTCCACGTCCTCCACTTCAACGCCAGCTCCCGCGCCTCGCAAGACGGCCGCTCTCATGGCTCCGGCCTGACCTCCTCAATTTGTGCCATGGTTACGCCGCCAGGCTCGCTGCTTCCCGGATCGCCGAGACAAGGCTGCGCTCGTCGGCCCTACCCTGCCCGGCGATGTCGAAAGCGGTGCCGTGGTCGACGCTTGTTCGAACAATGGGCAAGCCCAGGCTGACGTTGACTCCGCCTTCCAACCCGAGGACCTTTACAGGACTGTGACCTTGATCGTGGTACATGGCAACGACGCAGTCGAAATCACCGCGACCGGCCCTGAAGAACGCGCTGTCGGCGGGTAGCGGTCCGACTACGTCGATGCCCTTCGCCGCTGCCGCGGCGATGGCCGGCTGGACCTTGGCCTTCTCCTCACCCCGCCCGAACAAACCTCCCTCGCCGGCGTGCGGGTTTATGCCACAGACCGCGATCTTGACCGGGCGACCCGGGACGGCGCGACTCAGACTCGCTTGGGCGAGCTCGATGACGCGTTGCACCCGTTGCGGGTTTATGCGGTCGATGGCATCAATGAGGCCGATATGAGTGGTCACATGCGCGACCCGCAGGTAGTGGCCATCTCCCGTCCTGGTCGTAAGCATCATCACAACGTCCCTGGCCCCCGTCAACTCGGCCAACAGTTCGGTATGGCCCGGGTAGTGATGGCCAGCGAGGTGAAGAGCTTCCTTATTAATAGGAGCGGTACAGATAGCGTCCGCCTCGCGGGCCATGGCCAGGGCTACTGCTTTTTCGATGAAGCGGTAAGATGCCTCTCCCGCAGCGGCCGACAGCTGCCCAAGGGGCAGGTCCTCAGGAATGAGATCCAATGAAATGCAATCAATGCCACCAAGTCTGAACTCGGCCTCGGCCCCTCGGTTGAGGCGCCTGACCTCGGTCGCCACACCTAGCTGAGAGGCGGTGCGGGTCAGGGCGGCGACGTCGCCCACGACCAGCGGGCGGGAGAAATCGAAGGTCTCGGGGCGGAGGGCCAAGGCTTTGACTATGACCTCCGGGCCGATCCCAGCCGCGTCTCCCATCGTGATGGCGACGATAGGTAATTGCGACCTTCGCGTGCTCATCGTCTGGGTTCTCCGAAACCTTCCGTCACTGCCCGGCTCCCCTTTCTATCAGAAGTGGCGACATACGACGCCTTTCCCATGCCTCCTCGGCTGCGCCACGACCGGAGAACGGCGACGGCCCCGACGAGGGACAACTCCGTTCCGAAGGACCCGGCTTTGGTGACGAGACCAAACCCGTGCCTCTCAGTTTCCAAAAGAGGCATGCCCGGACCGACCTCGCCCAGGATCCGGCACGACTGCTCGCCAATGGCGTCGAGAAGGCAACGAGCCATCTTCCCACCCGTGGCTACAAGGTCAACAGCCACCCCCGAGGCGATTAGGGCGCAGGCCCCTACGGCCATAAGCTTGGCGTGGTCGTCTCGTTCGGCCGCGCCCGGCTTCGGCCACGCCGAACACAGGGCGACCACTTCGCCCGCTTCAAGGCGTGCGCTCAATGCGGAACGCTCCGAGGCGACCCAGGAGGCCACGGCGGCTTGTTCCAACGCCAGTTCGCTCACCACAGCACCGGTCCGGTGGGCTAGGGCCGCCAACTGCAGGCGGCCCACTCTCTCCTGGGTAGCGACAAGGACCAGGATGCCCCGGCCGCCCGGAGGTCGCGTAGCGCCCGTGGGACGCGGGGCGGCCGCATCAGAAGCCGCATCAGAACGGGCGGTCATGGTGGAAGCCGGCGAGGCCACGGAACGCAGGTGAGCAATTAGGGCGCTTGACAACCCAGCGGCACCCACCCAAAGCACAGCCCGGTCGCCGCCCCAGGCCGCACTCACCAGCGCCAAGAGTTGGTCTTCGTTTTCAGCGTCAGCCAAGACGACGCTGCCCGGGGCCAGAGACTCGAGCCGGTCTCGGACTGCCCCGGGGGCCAACTCCCGTCGGCTAACCCGCGCCAGCCCGCCGCGCCAAGGCCCTGAAAAGACCTCGGCCATTTCGATCGGTGCAAGATCCGGCCCCTGGAGCCGGCCATCCCGCACCACCCGGCCCATATGGGGCAAGGCTGGTGCGACAATGGCAATGGCTTCAGGCCAGGCATCGAGGGCGGCACCGACCTCGAGGGCGGGTTTGCCCCGCAGCCTCGAATCCACCTTTTTGTACGGGACGGCTCCCACCCGGAGGGCTTCTTGACAGGCACCGAAGACGGCGAGATAAGCCAGGGGCCCAGCGGCCTCCCGGGTGCCGACGTCGACGCCCACGACCCTGTCATGGGCCAACAAGCGCCCGACCTCGAGGGCGTTCGTCGTGACCGACGTGGCCCAGCCCGCACGGGCAAATGGCAGCACCGCGTCGGCCGCTCCGGTGAGATCATCAGCAATTATCGCTAATTTGACCATTTTCCCCACCCAGGTGGCCATGGCCCTTTCGGCAGCAGCCTACTCATCAGGCCCGCCGGTTAGCAACACCGACCAGTCAGGGATGGGCGTCGGCGCAACCTGGAGGTCCCGGGACAACGAGTCGATGCTCACCGTGTCGCCGGGTGCGAGCGCCCCAGACATGAGGTGGGTGGTCAGGGTTTCATAGACGCCGTCTACCAGCACCTGGCGTTTCTGAGGCGGTGGCCCGTGAGGGGTACTAGCATGGCACGATCATAGATCGTAGATAATATGGGACACTCTGGCTACCCCTCCCATAGGCGGGGAGGTGTCGGCCAGGAGTCCGACCTAAGGGAGATGCGGACGTGGGATCTCTATCGGTGCTGTTCGTCGGGGGTACGGGCAAGATCAGCTCAGCCTGCGTGGTGCGAGCGCTGGAAGCCGGCTGCGACGTATACGTCCTCAACCGTGGCCAGACCACCTTGCGGCCCCTGCCAACCGGGACCACTTCCCTCCAAGCCGACGTCCGGGACGTCGGAGCAACCAATGCGGCTCTGAAGAACATGGAGTTCACCTCCGTGGTGGATTTCACCGTCCGGGAGCCGGCCCAGGTGACGACGGACATCGAAATTTTCGCCGGTCGCACACAGCAGTTCATCTTCATCAGTTCGGCTTCCGCCTACCAGAAGCCTGCGGCCCGGCTGCCCATAACCGAATCGACACCGTTGTCCAACCCGTTCTGGGACTACTCGCGCAAAAAGATCGCCTGCGAAGAAGCGTTCATGGCGGCCTACCGAGACAAGGGGTTCCCGGTGACCATCGTCCGGCCCTCCCACACCTACGACCGGACCGGTCTTCCCTTCGACGGCGGCTGGACTGTCGTCGACCGGATGCGCCGTGGTAAACCCGTGGTGGTCCACGGGGACGGGTCGTCGTTGTGGGCACTCACGCACCACGATGACTTCGCCCGCGCCTTCGTGCGGCTCCTGGGGAACCCCTCCACCATTGGTGACAGCTTCCACATCACCACCGACGACCTTTTGACCTGGGACCAGATCCATCACCTGGTAGCTCGGGCGGCGGGCGTCGCAGCCAGGCTCGTGCACGTCGCCTCCGAGACGATCGCCAAGGTGCTACCCGAGTGGGGCCCCCAAATCCTAGGCGACAAAGCGCACTCGGTGATATTCGACAACTCCAAGATCCGGCGCGTGGCCCCTGGGTGGGCGGCGCTCATCCCCTATTCCGAGGGCGCCCGCCAGACCATCGAGTGGATAGACCAGCACCCCGAACGCCAAGTTGTCGACCCCAAGGTGGACGCCGCCTTCGACCTCCTGGCCGATAAGTACTCGTGAACCGCTGAGAAGGAGCAGAGCATGCCACCCGCGGCCTGATGGAGGCGAAAAAGGACGTAGGTACCTCAGCGGCCGCCGCATGGGTACCCGAAGGGGTCCTGTGGGCGCGCAGGGAGGTGTCGGTCGCCAAGTCCTGACCACCGCCCATGTCCAGGGCTTGCTCTTGATTGTCGAGCATACGGAGGCACGAGAGGCTCTCATAGATTTCTCATAGTCTGCAGTGATGGCTCTCACGCTGCTGGTGGATCCTCGACAGGTGACCGTGCTATCGACCAACCCTCGTACTCGGGCGGTACAGCGAGGTGGTCGGGCCATCGAGCTCACCCGGACCGAGTTCGGCCTGCTCAAGGTGCTCATGTTGAACGCCGGGATCGTGATGAGCCGCGAGGTCCTCCGGGAGCGCCTCTGGGGCTATAGCGACTCGTGGGGGTCCAACACCCTCGACGTCTATGTCGGCTACCAGCGGCGCAAGACCGAAGAGGGCGGTGAGCCGAGGCTCGTCCACACCGTGCGCGGCGTAGGCTTCGTGGTGCGCCCGTGGTAAGCCTCCGCCTCCGGGTCGCCCTGGCGACGGCGGCGGCCGTGCTCGTCACGGTGATCGCGTCGTCGGTGGTGCTCTACTTTGGCGTCCTATCGGAACGAGCCGGAGAAAGGCGGCCACTTCGCCGCCCTCGAGCAGCCCGACCTGTTCGTGGAGGAGCTACGAGCGTTCTTTAGGCTGGTACGGTAGGCTGACGACCTGGCTCGGCGTCAACCGTGAAGGTTTCTCCCGTGAAAGTGGCGTGAGACACGGCCCACATGAGACTGCGCTCCAAGGGGCTTGATGCATACAGAGGAAGGGGTCAAGGCCGTGGTGACATTGCCGCGTCGGCAGCTCGGCCGAACAGGGCTCGAGGTGACCCCGCTCTGCGTGGGTACTAGCCCCCTCGCCAGCATGCCTCGCCTCTACGGGTACGAGGTCGAAAAGGCGCGCGCCGTCGCGACCGTGCGCGCCGTGTTCGACAGCCCTGTCAACTTCGTTGACACCTCGAACGGCTACGGAGACGGGGAGAGCGAGCGGCGTATCGGCGAGGCAATAGCGACTGCTGGTGGGCTACCGAATGGTTTCGTGCTGGCCACCAAGGTCGACCCGGACCCCATAACGGGGAATTTCTCCGGCGAGCGCGTCCGGATTTCCGTCGCGGAGAGCCTTGAGCGACTCGGCCTTGAGCGGCTCCAGCTTTTGGCTCTGCACGACCCAGAGCGGATCAGTTTCGAGGAAGCCACCGGCCCCGGCGGCGCACTCGAGGCCCTCGTTGAGCTCCGCACCAGCGGCGTCGCCGGCCACATCGGCGTTGCCGGGGGTCCGGTCGACCTCCTGCTGCGCTACATCGAGACTGGGG
>DAHWQF010000225.1 GCA_027334785.1 Acidimicrobiaceae bacterium | reverse complement strand
GGCCACGCCCTTCGGCCTCGAAAAGGCCTCTAGCTACACCGGCCCACTGCGAGAGGCTTTGTCCAAGGCAGGGCTCACTGACGCCTACGTGACCGGGCCGCCGGCGCTCCAGGCCGACATCGGGGGCGTCCTGAACGGCGACCTTCGCCGGGGCGAGCTCGTTGCTGCCCTCTGCGCGCTCGTCTTTCTCTTTGTGGCCTTGGGGGTGACCCCGGCCGTGGCGTTGCCCTTTGTCATGGCGCTGTGCACCTCGAGCGCCACCCTCGGGTTGGTCTACTTGTTGGCGCACCAGTTCTCGATGGTCCTCTACGTCCCCAACCTGGTCGACCTGATAGGCCTGGGCTTGGCGGTGGACTACTGCTTGTTGGTGGTCCATCGCTTCAGCCAAGAGATGTCCCTAGGTCGGTCCCTTGAGGACGCATTGGCAGCGACCATGGCTACTGCGGGGCGTACAGTGGCGCTCTCGGGGGCGGCTGTGGCAGTGGGCCTTTCGGTACTGCTCATCGTCCCCGTACCGTTCGTCCGTTCACTCGGCGCGGCCGGCCTCCTAGTGCCACTCTCCTCCGTCGTTGCCGCCCTCACGCTGGTACCTGCGCTGCTTTACTGGTTGGGCCAGTACGGGTGGGGCCGGTACGGGTGGGGAGGGCAGGGGCGCGGGCAACCCCGGTCGGGGCGGCACTGGGCCGGGGTTAGGGCGGGACGGCCTGGGCGTGGCCGGCGTTTTCGCAGGCATTGCCCGTCGGGAGCGAACGGGCCCACAGGGGTGGAGCCGGTGCCGACGGGGCCTCGGCGGCGGCCGGCCTGGGCCCGGTTAGCCAGCCTCGTCGTAGCTCGGCCTGTGCCGGTCGCGGCTGCCTGCCTCGCCGTACTGGTGCCGGCCGCGTACGCGGCGACATCGTTGCAGCTGACACCGGCGTCTGTGAGAGCACTCCCCAAGGCGATGCCCTCGGCAAAAGGCCTTTTCACCCTCAGCCAGCGTGCTGGCCCGGGCGTGCTGACCCCCTTAGAGGTAGTCGTCGATGCCCGGCGCCCAGGTGGCGCCTTGAGCCCGGCCATGGACGCCGCCACCATGCGTTTGGCCCAAGAGCTCCTCGCCCAGCACGACGTTTTTGTGGTCGCGATCGGCACCAAGGGCCAGTACGTAGACCCGAGCCGGCGTTACCGGCGCACTGTTGTGGTGCTGCGCGACGACTTTGGTGCTGAGCGCGCCCAGGCCCTCGTGCGCCTCCTCTCCCGTGACTTGGTGGCGGGCGCGCGCTTCCCAAAGGGCTCCCTGGTCTATGTGGGCGGTGCGCCGGCGCAGGGGGAGGAGTTCCTGGCCCACGTTTACGGTGCATTCGAGTGGCTGGCGGCATTGGTGGCCGTGCTCGCCTACCTGCTCTTGGCGCGGGCCTTTCGTTCCTTGTTGCTCCCGTTGCTTGCCATCGTGCTCGACGGGGCCTCGATGCTAGCCGCCTTTGGCCTCTTGGTCGTCCTGTTCCGATGGGGGGTGGGGGCAGAAGTGCTTGGGCTCTACCGGGTGAGCCAGCTGGAAGGCTGGGTGCCGCCGTTCCTCTTCGCCAGCCTCTTCGGCCTCTCCATGGACTACGAGATGTTCTTCGTCACGCGGATGCGCGAGGCCTACGACGCCGGCATGGACAACCCCGCGGCCATAGCCGAAGGCCTCGGCCGCACCGGCAATGTCGTGAGCGTGGCCGCCATCATCATGATCGGGGCCGTCTCGGGCTTGGCCGCCGGCCATGTCGCCGGGCTGCAGGAGCTCGGCATCGGCCTGGCCTTGGGGGTGGCTATAGATGCGACCTTGGTAAGAGGCCTATTGATGCCGAGCCTCATGGTCCTGATCGGCCCTGCCAACTGGTGGGTGCCGACGCCGCTTGCTCGCGCCATTGGCTGCCGTCGACCTACTTCACCACCTCGATGGCCAAGCGGATCGCAGGTAGCTGGTACCCAAGAGCCAGAGCAGGCTCGTCGCTCGCGTAAGTGAGTATGGGCACCATGCCGTAAGGCGTGTTGGCGAATGAGGGAGATTCGGTGTAAAGCATCGGGTAGATGTCGATCAGGTGGGTGCCCGGCCCCCCAGTGGCCCTGAGGCTCAGCTGTACGTCGCCATTGGAGTTGAACCCGCACCCGTAGCCGATGTAGCTGTTGTCGTAGTCGACCGCCACGGTGTTGTCGAGCTGGGTCCAACCCACACCTTTCAAATGGACCGTGAAGGTCTGTCCCTGCTTGACGACGACCGAGCTGACACCTGGACCGACGAGCGACTCCTTCACATAAAAGGGGACCTGGGCCACGATCTTGCCGTCCTGGACCAATTGCACCACGTGCCAGCCACCGAGGCCGTCAGGGACGGTCAGGGAGGCATGCAGGTTGGCGTCGGTCGGAGCCTGGGTGCCCAGCGTGGTGGACGCGTAGGCCCAGCAGATGCTGGTGCAGTCGACGCGGCTGCCCACCACGGTGGACCAGACCAGCTGCACGGGGTCACTTGAAGCCAGACCCGAGGCGTTTACAGAGACCTGGGTGCCGACGGGGCCCGAAGTGGTCGAGAGCCGAGCTTGCACCTTGCTGTGGACGGCCAGGCCGCTGGCCGCGAGCGTCGTGTGGGCATCGAGCGTTGGCGTGACGGCGTTGGGCCAGTCAACCGAAGGCGGTGGCGGGCCGCCGTCCTTGGTCACCGTGAAGATAGCCGTGGTGCCGGTGGCATAGGGGAGGGGCGATTGGGCAATGTTGAGGTACAAGAAGCTGATGGCGTCGCCGATCTGGATGACGTGCCTGCCCGGCGGCCCGGCCGCCCGGATGACTGACCGGGCCGTGCCCCGGGTCCAGTTGGCCATCATTTCGCCCACGTAGTGGTTGTCGTAGAGGAGCGAGGCACCTCCGGGGTAAAAGCTCGAGCCGAGGCCGGTGTAGGTGACCGTGATCGGCGTGCCAACCGGCCCGCTGGTCGGGCTCATCGTCACCGTGCGCTCGATGAGGAAGCCTCCGTGGGCGTCTGCCTGGCCCTTTGCGACCGCGTAGATGTCGTGTACGCCCCCGAAGTCGGCCGGGGCGCCGAACTTGTAGGTGAAGGCGCCTTTGGCATCTGTTGTGGCGCTCCCGATGATGACGGAAAAGTCCGAGCTGTCCCGGCCGAGGTAATTGACCGTGTCCGGTTCCGGTTGTACGAGCCAGGTGACGTTAGAAGTCGACCAAGTTAGCTCGACACTTGTATTGGCGGGCAGGTGGGCGCCCGTGACCCTGACAGGTGTGCCCGTTACGCCCTCGTCGGGGGTGACGTCCAAGATGCCCATGTTGGGGTTGAGCCGTGCCGGGGTGGCTACTGGGCCCGGGAGGGGGGCCACCCCCGGGACGTTCGGCGGCTCGAGCACCTTGGTGCCGTCCGGCACGCCCTGGGGCAGCTTTGGGGTAGTGAGGGCTAAAGCTAGCTCGGGGCTTGCCTGCCCGTCAGTAGTGGTGGCCGTCGGAGCGGCGACGCTTGCGCCGGCGGCGTGGGGCGCCGGCTGGTACGCCACTGCGCCTGCCGGGCCGGCCCCGACGGTGGCCAGCAGCGCCACTGTGAGGGAAGCACCGCTCAGGAGGAACCTGCGATGTTTGTGCTGGTGGTCTGCCATTTTAGCTTCTCTTCCTCCTCATGGTTTGAAGCAGTGAAGCCGCGGTGTAACCCGGGTGGTTCTCACTTCTCCGGCCCTCGCCAGTTGTCGCGGGCGCTCTCCAGTCGCCGCCGGAGCGCGGCCGTGCGGGCACGCGGCCGTGGTGCCCGTCGGCTAGGCCTTGGTGGTCGTGGTGCTGCCAGACACGGGGGCGGCGGCCACGATCGTCAACTGCGACGGCGGGGCCAAGCCCTTTTGGGTGAAGACCGCGGAGAACTTGCTCACGGCGTTGTGGCCCTTGGTGGCTGGGACCGGGTCCGTGATGACGTGCACAGAGAAGTTGACGATGCCGAATGGGTAGTGCGCGGGGACCTTCCAAGCGGCCGTCCAGTACGACGCCGTCCCGTGCGTCCCGTAGGCCATGGGTATGGGGGCAACCCCGGGGATCTTCACGTACGCCTTCTTGGTGTTGGCATTGGTGAGGGCAACGCCTCCGTTGGCAACGTTCACCCCGTCCATGCGGAAGACCACTTGCTGGCCGGCCTGGAACAGGTTGGTCATGGCGCAGGCAGCGGCCGGTGCCGGGTTGCTTTCTGACCCAGTCACGGTGTCCACGTAGAGGTAGACCTGGTGTTTCCCGGTCCCCTGTACCGGGGGGGCCAGCGTGGTTGTGGTCGTGGCCGCTTTGTGCAGCGGTGCGGCTTGTGCTGCACCTGCGAGGAGGGTCGCCCCGCCGCTCAGCCCAATGGTGAGAGCGAGGCCAGTGGCAACCTTGGTGGGGACGTATTTCATCTGATGTTCTCCTCTATCTCTGCCGAACTTCCAGCACAGCAGCACCGCGACCACTCTGAGCGGGGTCGGCTATTGGCCTGCTCTGCTTCCATCCAGCTTTGCTTTGGTTTTCAGGGACCTACTTTTAGGGATTGGGCTTTTAAGGATCGGGCTTTAGGGATTGGGGGCTTAGTTCTTCAGGGACAAGGTGCCGGTGAGGGTCACCGTGTAGTGCCCGTTTTGAGACCCACTTGTCCCCTTGAGGGCGAGCTTGCCGCTGAACTTCAAGTTGCCGCTGGCACCTTTCGCCGAGCCGGTGCCGCCCAGGACCACCGCCACGCCGTGGAAGCTCACGGTCACGGGCCCGCTTGTCCCGCTCGAGCACCCGGTCGACTTCGACTTGGTGACCGACAGCTCGAGCTTGCCGCCCGCGCCGGCGATGGCGCCCTTGCCGGTGAACGGGTCGCACTGGGCGGCGGCCGAAGCAGACCCTTTGCCCGACACCCTGCTCTTGCCCACCAGCGTCGCCGTCCCAGTCCCGGTGACGGTGGGGATCGAGACCGAAGAGTTGTCGATGAGGAGCGAAGCCGTGCCCTTGTAGGTTCCCTTGAAGGGGACTTTCTTTATCCCGGCGACCGCCCTTTGGGAGGTTGTTTGGTGCGCCATACTCGCCAGCGAGGACGCACCCGCCAGCGAGGACGCACCCGCCGGCGGGGACGCGCCGGCCGGAGGGGAGGCAAGCAACAATGGAAGGGCGAACGCTGTGCCAAAGCCCAAGCGGGCGACGCTCAGCAGCAAGCTCTTGGGGCGTGCCATGGTCGGTCTTGGCTGGGGAGTTACGTTGGCCATTGCGCCACGGTAAGGGCTGCCTCATCGCCTGGTGCCGGGACTTAGGACCTATTCGGGCGGGTCCTATGTCCCGAGCGACCCTCAGTGACCGAGCGGGAGGTGCTTGGCGCAGAGCAGGTGGACCACGAGGCCCGTCCAACCGGTCTGGTGGCTGGCGCCCAAACCGGCGCCGGCGTCCCCATGAAAGTACTCGTGGAACCAGATGAGGTCGCGCCACGCCGCGTCGGCGGCGATGGTGGCGTTGTCGCCGTGGGCCGGCCGGCGGCCGTCTTGCCCAGGCAGGAAGAGCGACACGAGCCGGCGGGAAAGCTCTCCCGCCACTTCGGACAGGCTCATCTGGTTGCCCGAACCGGTGGGGCATTCCACGCGCCAGGTGTCCCCGAAGTACCTGCTGTAGCGCTGGAGGGCCTCTATCAAGAGCATGTTGAGCGGGAACCACACCGGGCCCCGCCAGTTAGAGTTGCCCCCGAACATGGCTGTCGTCGACTCGGCCGGCTCGTAGTCGATGCTGTAGGTGTGGCCGCCGAAACTGAGCGTGAACGGATGGTCCCGGTGGTAGCGCGACAGGCTCCTCACACCGTGAGGGGAGAGCATCTCCTCGGGGTCGAGCACGTAACGCAGCGACTTGCGCAAGCCCTCCTCGTCGACGACCGACATGAGGCGCCGGCCCTCGCTCCCGGGGGAGTGCGTGTGGGCGACCCAGGCGGCGAGGTGTGGCCTGCTTTCCTCGAACCACCTGATATGCGCCATGAACCCTGGGAGCCTGGCAGCGAG
>DAHWQF010000224.1 GCA_027334785.1 Acidimicrobiaceae bacterium | reverse complement strand
GACATGGTTTACCGTTCAGACATAGCAGGCATCGCGGCGGGGGCGGGGCAGTGAAGGTCGCCGTCTTGATGGGCTCGGCCAGTGACAAGGCGAAGATGGCGCCGGCCACGGAACTGCTCGAGCAGTTCGGCATCGAGGCGGCCGAGGAGGTCATGTCGGCGCACCGGACGCCCGAAGTAGTGGCTGACTTCGCGTCCCGGGCGCGTGAGATGGGCTTCGGGGCGATCATCTGCGGGGCGGGCATGGCCGCCCACCTCGCCGGCGCCGTGGCGGCGCGCACAACTTTGCCGGTGATCGGGGTCCCGCTCTCGGGGAGCGCACTGTCGGGCGTGGACGCCCTGTACGCGACGGTCCAGATGCCGCGGGGCTTCCCGGTCGCCACGGTGGCAATCGACGGAGCTGCCAACGCGGCGCTGCTGGCGGCAGAGATCCTCGCCGTGCACGACGCCGGCGTAGCCGAGCGCCTAGCCGAGTACCGGGCCGGCTTCGCCAAGCGTTAGCACGCGCACCGTCGCCTCTTCGATCACCGGGTTGGCGAGCAGGCGCGCGCTGAGCGCTTCCGCTACCTCCCTGGCCTCGGCCGGGCCGGCCGCCTCCACGCGCAACCGGAAAGCCTTGCCGGCCCGCACCCCGCTCACACCGGAAAAACCGAGCGCCGGCAAAGCTCGTTCAATCGTCGCACCCTGCGGGTCGGCGATACCAGGCCGTAGTTGCACCTCGACCAGCACCTCGAACTCGGCCACGGTGGTTCGCTCGGCCTAGTTGCCCGGCGCGCCGGCCACAGGTGCTCGGCCCACCCCCGGCCAGCTAGAAAAAGACAAACCGCTCAGGCGCTCGTAGGCCTCGATGTAACGGGCCCTGGTCGAGGCGACGACCTCGGGGGGCAGGGCAGGCGACGGGGGCGACTTGTCCCAGCCGCTCGCCTCGAGCCAGTCCCGGAGCGGTTGCTTGTCGAACGACGGCGGGGTCGTCCCGGGCTCGTAACGGTCCGCCGGCCAAAAACGGGAGGAATCCGGCGTCAGTATCTCGTCGCAAATAGCGAGCTCACCGTCGATAAAACCGAGCTCGAACTTGGTGTCAGCAATAATTATCCCCCGGGCCAAAGCCCGCTCGGCGCCGAGGACGTAGGCCTCGAGCGATATCTCCCGCGCCGCCGAAGCCACTTTGTCCCCCACGAGCTGCGCGGCAGCTTCGAAGCTTATGTTCTCGTCGTGGCCCGAGGTCGCTTTGGTCGAGGGCGTGAAAACTGGCTCGGGGAGCTTGTCGGACTGGCGCAAACCTCCTGGCAAGGGCTGGCCGTGCATGGTGCCCGAGCGCTTGTACTCCGCCCACGCGGAGCCCGAAAGGTAACCCCGCACTATGCACTCGATCGGCAACATCTGAGCCTTGCGGACCACCATTGAACGCCCCTCCGCATAGGCCGGGTCGATGCCCGCGGCGGCCAGCTCGGCGGTAGGAGGGGCCTCGGTCTGGACGATGTGGTTGGGGGCCACGCCAGCCAGCTCACCAGCCCAGAAGGCCGTCAGCGCGGTGAGGACCCGGCCCTTGTCCTGGACGGGCTCGGCCATGACGACGTCGAAGGCAGACACGCGGTCAGAAGTGACGAACAACAGCTTGTCCGGGCCGAGCTCGTACACGTCACGCACTTTTCCGGAATAGACATGCCGCACACCCCAACGGTAGCGGGTCGGCAACGGCGGAGGGAAGCTTGGTGCCGGGTGGCAGCCAGAAGCCCGCCACCAGCCCGAGGCGCCGGCTCGAGCGGGCGGCCAACACCTAGGCTTCACATGTGACCGAGAGCGGCCGTGCCGCCTAACTACCGCCAGCAGCAGGGAGCGCCCCTCTCCGGTCGGCAACGGAGGGGTTTCGTCGTGCTGGCAGGCGTGGTCGTGGCGGCCGGCGTGGGCCTCGGGACGTGGGGGCTGGCGGCTGGCGACGGTCCGCCCGCAGCGCAGGGAAAATGCGTGAGCGTCCTCGTCGCCAGTTCGACAGGGGGCGCGGAGTTGCGCCATTGCGGCGAAGACGCCCGGCACTGGTGCGCGACGCAAGCCAGCTCGAGCGGGACGGTCGCCGCCGATGCCGGCGCGGCATGCCGGCGGGAGGGCCTTCTCCCCAGCCACTGAGCTGGTTCCCCAACCACTGAGCTCGGAGCCGTTGGGTAGGCTGCCGGTGTGGCTGTGCGCGTCGGTGTGGTCGTTTTCCCCGGGACCAACTGCGAGCACGACGTGGCCGAGGCGCTCGAGAGGTTGGGCGGGCAGGCGCAGCTCGTCTGGCACACGGCCACCTCGCTCGGCGACCTCGATGCCTTGGTGCTGCCAGGCGGTTTTGCCCACGGCGACTACCTCCGCCCGGGCGCCATCGCCCGCTTCTCGCCCGTGATGGCCGCCGTCAACGAGTTCGCGCGCGCCGGAGGGCCGGTCGTCGGCATCTGCAACGGCTTCCAGGTACTGACCGAAGCTCACCTTCTCCCGGGCGCGCTGCAAAAAAACCGGGGCCTCACGTTTTTGTGCCAAATGGTGGAGCTGGAAGTGGCAAGCGACCGCTCCGCCCTCACGGCCGGGTTGGCGCCGGGCCGACGCCTGCGGGTACCGATCAACCATTTCGAAGGTAACTACACCGCTTCGGCGGAGGTCCTGGCCGCCCTGGAGGACGAAGGCCGCGTCGTGCTGCGCTACGTCGCCAACCCCAACGGCTCGGCGCACGACATCGCCGGCGTGTGCAACGAGGCGGGCAATGTCGTCGGGCTCATGCCCCACCCGGAGCGAGCCTCGAGCGAGCTCCTGGGGTCGAGCGACGGCCTCTTGCTCCTGGAGTCCTTGCTCGCGTCCGCGACAGGGTGGCGCCGCCAGTGGAGGTCGGGCTCCCAGCTCCTCGTCTCGGGCGCGTCTAACCCTTGACCCTGAACAGGACTTCGCCCGAGCGCGGCACGACCAAGGTCCCCTCCTCGCCAGCCAAGGCAGCCACGTCGAGCGACGCCGGGTCGACATAGCCGAGGTTGAGCCGCCGGCAGTCCTCTGGCGGTAGCGCCGTCGCCAGCTTCACGTCGATGCGCGGGTGCTCCTCGCCGGTCACGGGGTCGTAGCTGCCGGCGCCTCCCACGCCTCGGAGAGCCCACCGGCGTAGACGGCCGCCACCCGGTCACCCTCCCCGGAGCTGTCAGTGACGAGCGCCACCAGGCTCACGGGCGTGGGGAGCAGGGAGGCAGCCTCGTCGATGAGAGCCCTGACCGGGGTCTTCTTGTATCCGATGGTGGCGAGGACGCCCGAAAGCGCTCCGAGCCAGTGCATTTTGTCGATCATCTCGGGGCCGGAGCTGCCCGGGAACAGGTACTTGGCACCGCCAGAAAAACCGGCGACCTCGTGGGGGAGGGTCGGGCCGACAATCACGATGCGGTCCACCTCCAACGCGCGCTTGTTGACGCGGACCAAGAGGTCACCGCCGAGGGAAGCGTGCCAGGCAGGGACGGCTATTTGGCGGATTTGCCCCTCATCTACTGACCCCAGTGCGGCCAGGGCGGCCGGGTCCGCCCAGGCGTGGTTGGCTACGCCGGAGAACTTTCCAGTCGTCCGCCCGGCCATACCCACGAGGTCGTGGATCTCGGCCTCGGCAAGAGGCGGGTGGGTACCGAGGGCGACCATGACTTCGACGCTTCTGGCCCGGTGGAGCACCTCGAACACGAGCGGGAAAAGGCGCGACAGCGCCAGGTTGCGGGTCCGGGGGGACGAGGACCAAGGTGCGCTCGCCAGAGACCGCTTCCTCCAAGGCCCCAAAGAGCACCTCGGAGACCTGCGCGTCGCTCAGTACCTCCCCGTCCGGCGCCTCGGCCTCAACCAGAGCTGGCGCGAGCGTCGTCACGGTCAAAGCCTAGTTCCACAGCCGGCACCGATAACTCGCTGGCGGCTGTGGCCGCGGCCAGTTCGCGAGCTGTCTCCTCCTCGGGCGGGTGGTGCCGGAAAAAGCCCCAAAAAGTGATGGCGTTCGCGAACTGGAGGGCGGAAGCAAGCTCAAAGGGCAGCGACAAGCTCACCGCCTCGAAGAGGTACCCGGTGAGCAAGGGGCTAGCCGACATGGCGAGCTGGCTGGGAACGTTAGAGAGAGCGGCCACCGAGGCCCGCTCGTCCGGGTGCGCCAGCCCGATGGCATAGGACTGGCGGAGCGGCAAGCCGATGCGCTGCACGATCATGCGGACGAAGTAGACGGCGCCGGCCAACGCGAAGCTCGGGGCGAGCACCATGGGCACGATCAGCAAGGCCTGCGCCGTCCTCACGACGGCTACGGTCCGTACCAGCCCCCAGCGCCGGGCGAGGCCCGCCGCCGAGAGCGAAGAGGCCATCGTGGCCGCGTTGATCACGGCGTAAAGGGCGCCGACCTCGGCCGCACTGGCGCCGAACCGCCGGTAGAGCCAGTAGGTGACGAACGGGCCGAACATGCCGATGGCCAAGCCGTTCAACGAGTTGGTCGCCCAAAGGCGGTAAAGGAGCCAACGGGACTTCGCCGGCAGGCGCAAGCGGTTTTTACCGCCCGTGGCGTGGCGCTGCGGGCGCGCCTCTTCTGCGATTGCTGCGTTGGAGCCGTCCGCTCCCCGTCCACCCAGCGCTGCCTGCTTCCGGCCCGGCTCCACGAGCCAGAGCGCGAGCACACCCGCGAGCGCCGAAGTAACCGAAATGACGAGGAAGGCGGGCCGGAACAAAGCCGTGGCGGCGGCCCCGTGGGCGTGGCTCGAAGAAACGAGCAACGCGAGCAGGCTCCCCAGGGTCGCCCCGGCCGACGAGCCAAACGTGAGACGGCCGAACCCGGCGTTGCGGTGCTCTGCAGGCAGGTCCTCGGTGACCAAGGCGGCCTCGGCCGGCTGGTAGGGCCCGATCGCGCCCGCCCCGGCCCCCACCCCCCGGCCGAAGCTGCCGACCGCCCCCAGCACGAAGAGCAGTGGTGCCGAGTCGGTGAAGGCAAACCCAACGGCTGCACCCGCGGCGAGGAGGGGCACACACACGAGGAAGTCGCGGCGGCCGATGCGGTCCGACCACAGGCCGATGGCCGTGGACATGAGGGTCGACGCGGCCGCGACCGCCAAGACGAACAACGAGAGTTGGAACGCGCCGAACCCCTCCAGGGCCAGGTATATGGGCGCGACAACGCCGGCCAGCGAACGGCCCACGCTCATCGCCACCCGGGCCGAAAAGACGATGCCGTAGTTGCGGTCCCACCAAACGGGCAGGAGCGCCCTTCTCAGCCTGCCGGGCGCGCCGGCGCCTCGGGAAGGCTGTTCAGGCGCCATGGCATGAGCCTAGACAGCCGCCCCCCACCAAGGTGAACACAAGGTTAACGGCCAGGCCGGGCGGTCCTGGCGGCTCGCCCGCCCGACCCCCGGTACGGTTGGTGCCGATGGACGCCACCGACGTCGATAGCACGGCCCTCCACCGCCAGCTCGGGCTCACCGACGAAGAAGCCGCCCGGGTCGAGGCCGTCCTCGGGCGCGCCCCGAACCTTCTCGAGCTCGCCATGTACGCCGTCATGTGGAGCGAGCACTGTTCCTACAAGTCTTCACGGGTGCACCTGCGCCGGCTCCCGACCGAGGGACCCGGAGTACTGGTCGGCCCGGGCGAAAACGCAGGGGTGGTCGACGCCGGCGGGGGCCTCGCCATCGCGCTCCGGATCGAGAGCCACAACCACCCCTCCGCCGTCGAGCCCTACCAGGGCGCGACCCGTGGCCCTGATGGACTCGCTACGGTTCGGGCCGCCGAGCGAGGCGCGCAACCGGTGGCTGGCGAGCGGGGTGGTGAGCGGCATATCGGGCTACGGCAACGCAGTGGGCGTGCCGACGGTCGGGGGCGAGCTCGAGTTCGCGCCCTCGTACTCGGGCAACCCTCTGGTAAACGTGTTGTGTTGCGGGTTGCTCCCGCGAGAGCGCTTGGTTTTGGCGCGAGCCGCCGGCGAGGGCAACCTGGCTGTCCTGCTCGGGGCGGCCACGGGGCGTGACGGTATCGGGGGGGCGAGC
>DAHWQF010000223.1 GCA_027334785.1 Acidimicrobiaceae bacterium | reverse complement strand
GCCTACATGGCCCTTTCGCCCGGGACACTGATGAAAGAAGTGGAAGTGGACACGGTCTTTATAGGTTCGTGCACCAACGCCCGCATCGAGGACCTGCGCGCTGCAGCCGGCGTGCTCGCCGGGCGGCGCGTCGCCCCGGGGCTCCGGGCCCTCGTCGTCCCGGGCTCCGGGCAGGTGAAGGCACAGGCCGAGAAAGAGGGCCTCGACACCGTTTTCGTCAAGGCCGGCTTCGAATGGCGAAACCCCGGCTGTTCGATGTGCCTGGCCATGAACCCTGACCGGCTCTCCCCCGGCGAGCGAGCCGCCTCGACGTCAAACCGCAACTTCGAGGGCCGGATCCATCCCGATGTCCGCATGAACTACCTTGCCTCGCCCCCGCTCGTAGTCGCGTACGCGCTTGCGGGGACGATGGACTTCGACATGACGGCCCAGCCCCTAGGCACAGGGACCGACGGCAAACCCGTCTACCTACAGGACATCTGGCCCACGACCGAGGAGGTGGCGGCGGTGGTGCACGAGGCGATCGCGGCTGAGCTGTTCGAGAAAAACTACGCGGAGGTCTTCGCCGGCGACGAGCGCTGGTCCTCTCTCGAGATCCCCCAAGGTGAGCTTTACGAGTGGGAAGCCAACTCGACCTACGTCCGGCGGCCACCGTTCTTCGAAGGCATGGCGCCCGAGCCGGCACCGCTCGCGGACATCCACGGCTCCAGGGCCCTTGCCCTGCTCGGCGACTCGGTGACAACCGACCACATCTCGCCGGCCGGGAGCATCAAAAAGGAAAGCCCGGCGGGGGCGTGGCTCATGGAGCACGGCGTTGCCCCTGCGGATTTCAACTCGTACGGGAGCCGGAGGGGGAACCACGAGGTGATGATGCGGGGGACGTTCGCCAACGTCCGGCTCCGCAACCAGCTCGCCCCCGGCACCGAAGGCGGGTTCACCACTTTCTTCCCCACCGGGGAACAGACGACGGTGTACGACGCCGCCGTGCGTTACGAGGCGGCGGGCACGCCGCTCGTCTTGCTGGCCGGTAAGGAGTACGGCTCGGGGTCTTCGCGAGACTGGGCGGCCAAGGGCCCCGCGTTGCTAGGGGTGCGGGCTGTCCTGGCCGAGAGCTTCGAGCGCATCCACCGGAGCAACCTGGTCGGCATGGGCATCCTGCCACTGCAGTTCCTGCCTGGCAGCTCCGTGGCCTCGCTCGGCCTGACCGGCGCAGAGATCTTCGACGTGAGCGGGCTGGAAGGAGCCGGGGAGGGCCCGCTCCCTACCCGGCTGTCGGTGCGGGCAACTGCGCCGGCGGGCGACGTAAAGTCCTTCGAGGTGCTGCTCCGGATCGATACTCCTGTCGAGGCCGAGTACTACCGCCACGGCGGGATCCTGCCCTACGTGGTGCGCCATTTGGAGAGGCGGGGAAGGCCCGCTTAGGCGCCAGGTCGCTCACGTGCCCGCACCGACAGGAGGGTCAGCTCTCACAGGAGCGCTGCCGGTGCGGCTGCGCGTGAGAGTCGAGGGCATCGTGCAGGGGGTAGGGTTCCGGCCCTTCGTGCACGGGCTGGCCTGTTCGCTCGGGTTGGCCGGGTTCGTGGGCAACGACAGCGCCGGCGTGCTCATTGAGGTGGAGGGGCCGCCCGAAAGGGTCGAGCGGTTCGTCAGTGAACTGGAGGCCCACCCGCCTCCCCTCGCTGTCGTGGACAAGGTGAGCGTAAAGGTGGTGGATGCCGCCGGCGACCGCGGGTTCGTGATCGTGCCGAGCAACGCCGTCGGCGAGCACCGGGCCCTTATTTCCCCCGACACGGCGACTTGCGAGGAATGCCTGGGGGAACTTTTCGACCCTGGCGACCGTCGTTATCGCTACCCCTTCATCAACTGCACCAATTGCGGGCCACGTTTCACGATCGTCCGTAACGTCCCCTATGACCGGCCTTTGACCACCATGGCGGGCTTTCCCATGTGCCCAGAGTGCGAGAGCGAGTACGGCGACCCGGCGGACCGGCGTTTCCATGCCGAGGCAACCTGCTGCCCGGCCTGCGGCCCCTCTTTGCGCCTCGTGGGACGGGGCGGGGCCGCGCTGGACGGTGACGACCCGATAAAGGCGGCCGCCGCCATGCTCCTCAAGGGGATGGTGGTGGCCGTCAAGGGGCTTGGTGGTTACCACCTGGCGGCCCTGGCATCCTCGCCGGTGGCGACCGAGGCCCTGCGGGCGCGCAAGCACCGGGAAGACAAGCCCTTCGCCGTCATGGCCGCCGACCTCGCCGCCGCCCGGGACCTGGGGCAGATCGGGGCAACCGAAGAGGAGCTGCTCACCAGCCCGCGCCGGCCGATCGTGCTGCTGCGACGCCGGCCCGGTGCCGAGGTGGCCCCGGCGGTCGCCCCGGGGAACCGGTACCTGGGCGCCATGCTCCCCTACACCCCCCTCCACCACCTGCTGGCGCGCGAACTGGGCGCGCCCTTTGTGCTCACGAGCGGCAACGCCTCGGACGAGCCGATCGCCTACCTGGACGGCGAGGCTCGCCGGCGCTTGTCGGGCATCGCGGACGCGTTTTTGGCCCACGACCGCCCCGTTCATACGCGCACGGACGACTCGGTCACGCGGGAGTTCCGGGGCCGCGAGATGGTCCTTCGCCGCTCGCGGGGCTTCGTCCCCCAGCCCGTGCCGTTGTCCCGCTCGCTCTCGCGCCCGGTGCTGGCTTGCGGTGCCGAACTGAAAAACACCTTCTGCTTGGCGAAGGCTAAGAGGGCTTTTGTGTCGCACCACATCGGCGACCTCGAGAACTTTGAGACCCTTCGCTCCTTCGAGGAGGGTATCTCGCACTTCGAGCGGCTCCTCGACGTGCGCCCCGAGGTCGTCGCCCACGACCTGCACCCCGAGTACCTCTCGACCAAGTACGCCGTCCGGCTGGCCGGCGAGCAGCCCGTCGAGCTGGTGGGCGTTCAGCACCACCACGCCCACGTGGCCTCGTGCCTGGCGGACAATGGCAACACCGGCCCCGTGATCGGGGTGGCCTTCGACGGGCTCGGCTTCGGCACCGACGCCACGATGTGGGGAGGCGAGTTCCTCGTAGCGGACCTTTTGTCCTTCGAGCGGGCAGGTTTCATTTCACCCGTTGCCTTGCCCGGCGGCGCCGCGGCCGTACGCGAGCCCTGGCGGATGGCAGCCGTCTACCTGGACCTCGCGTTTGCCGGCGACCCACCTGCCGGGCTTGCGGTGACCCGCGACAACGCCGCGCGCTGGGAGCAGGTTCTTTCGCTTGCCCGCAGCGGCACCAACAGCCCGCTCACGTCGTCGGCCGGGCGGTTGTTCGACGCTGTGTCGGCGGCGCTCGGCGTCCGTTACCGCGTCAATTACGAGGGGCAGGCCGCGGTCGAGCTCGAGCAGCTGGCCGACCCCGAGGAGCGCCGTGCCTACGCGTGCTCGGTCGAGGAAGGAGAGCCGTTCCGCCTGGCCGGCGCCGACCTCGTGCGGGCCGCAGTCGATGATCTCTCCGCCGGAGTGGAGCTCGCTCTCATTGCGGCTCGTTTCCACAATGGTTTGGCCGGCGCCGTGGTCGCCGGTTGCGAGCGGGTACGTGCTTCGAGCGGCATCAACCAAGTGGCGCTCTCAGGCGGGGTTTTCCAAAACGTGCTCCTGCTCGGGCGTGTACTCGACGGCCTCGAACACCAAGGGTTCGAGGTCCTGGTGCACTCGCGAGTGCCGCCCAACGATGGGGGCATCAGCCTCGGGCAGGCAGTCGTGGCTGGGGCGCGAGTAGCGAGCGGGTAGTAACCCGGCGCCGGCTGCCGGCCGGCTTCACCCGCCCACCCTGGTCGGCCGATCCGGCCAATGAACCCGGTCAGCAGGTCCAGTCGGCAGATCCGGTCAGCAGATCCGGGGGAGGGGGTCGCCGACCAGCATGTCCACGATGCGGGAGCCTCCGAACTCGGTGTTCAAGAGGACGACTCCGGGGGGCTCGGAAAGGACGCGCCCGACTATCTCTGCGCCCTCACCGAGGGGGTGGGAACGCAGCGCCTCCACCGCCGGCCTCGCTTCTTGGCTGGGCACGACGGCCACGAAACGCCCCTCGCATGCCACATAGAGCGGGTCGATGCCCAAGATCTCCGAAGCCCCCCGCACTTGGGCCCGGACGGGCACGCTTCGCTCGTCCAAGACGAGGGCCACCTTCGACGCCTGGGCGAACTCGTTGCAGATGGTGGCGACCCCGCCCCGGGTCGCGTCCCGGATGCAACGGGTGCCGGGAGCGGCGTCCAAGAGGAGCTCCACGAGAGGCGTGAGCGCGGCCGTATCGGAACGCACGTCAGACTCGATGTCCAGCTCCCCCCGGGCCAGCATAACCGTGACCCCGTGGTCGCCTATCGGCCCTGAAACGATCACGGCGTCGCCTTGGCGGGCGCCCGAGGCCGACAGCCGCTGGGGCCGCTCCAGTACGCCGATGCCGGAGGTGTTGATGTAGCACCCGTCGGCCTTACCCCTTTGGACCACCTTCGTGTCACCGGTTACCACTTTCACGCCAGCGCGTTGGGCGGCCGTGGCCATCGAGTTGATGACCCGGCGGAGGTCCTGCACCGGGAAGCCCTCCTCCAAAATGAAGCCGGCGGAGAGGTAAAGGGGCGTGGCACCCGAGACGGCGAGGTCGTTCACGGTGCCATTTACAGCGAGCTCGCCGATATCGCCGCCCGGGAAGAACAGCGGCGAGACGACGAAGGAGTCGGTAGTGAAGGCGATGTGCTCGCCGTCGAGGTGGACGAGGGCTTGGTCTTCGAGTGGCTCGAGCAGAGGGTTGCGGAATGCTTCCAGGAACAGAGCTTCGACGAGGTTGTGAGTCGCCTTTCCACCAGAGCCGTGCGAGAGCGTGATGCGCTCCTCCGTAACACGGGGTTTGCGCCGGCGAGCCCGCTCGATACGCTCCAACACCACCTGTTCGGCTGATGGTGCTGACGAAGTGCGTGGGCCCCCGGGTTCGTCACTGGGCTTGTGACTCGGCGCGCGGCTGGGCGCGTAAGTGGGCTCGTTGCTGGGCTCGTTACTGGGCTCGTTACTTGGCGCGTTACTGGGCGCGCCATTGAGCTCGTCGGGCACTTCTCCGACGCCTCGCTCGGCTGCCGGCGTGCGCGGACCGTTCACGCCCGGCTGGCCTCGCGGATCTTGCGGCGGTCGAAGCGGCCGAAGTTGTAATAGGCGGCGCACGCCCCTTCCGAAGAAACCATGCAAGTGCCGATCGGCGTCTCGGGCGTGCACGCGGTGCCGAACACCTTGCACTCCCAGGGTTTTATGGCACCCTTCAGGACTTCACCACACTGGCAGGCCTTGGGGTCGGCCACCCGCACCCCCGGGACGTCGAAAAGACGCTCAGCGTCGAAAGCGGCGTACTTTTCCTTGAGCCGGAGCGCAGAGCCCGGGATGGAGCCGAGGCCCCGCCATTCGAAGGTCGGGCGCGGTTCCATCACCTCGTCGACGACCGCCCGGGCCCGCGGGTTGCCTTGCCATGCGACGGCGCGTGTGTACTGGTTTTCGACTTCGCAACGACCCTCACGGAGCTGAAGCAGCAACATCCGCACCGACTGCAGGATGTCCAAGGGCTCGAACCCCGACACGACGAGCGGCTTGCGGTAGTCCTTGGCGATCCAGCCGTACGGATCGCAACCTATTACGGTCGTAACGTGCCCTGGCCCGACGAAACCATCGAGGGCCATCCCGGGCGAGTCCAGGATCGCCTTGATCGCCGGGTTGACAAGGACATGGTTGCAAAAGACCGAGAAATTGCCGAGGCCCTCGTCGCTTGCTCGCAAAAGTGTCATTGCCGTCGAGGGGGCGGTGGTCTCAAAGCCGATGGCCATGAACACGACCCGCTTGCCGGGGTTGTCGCGCGCGATCTTCAGCGAGTCTAGGGGCGAGTAAACCATGCGAATGTCGCTACCGGCCGCGTTGGAATCGAAGAACGAGCCGCTGCTCCCCGGCACCCTCATCATGTCGCCGAAGGATGTCATGATCACGTTCTCTTGGCGGGCGATCGAGATAGCGTCGTCCACCCGGCC
>DAHWQF010000222.1:2689-6057 GCA_027334785.1 Acidimicrobiaceae bacterium | reverse complement strand
CCGTGCCCGGGGTTTGGCTCTGCGGAGCCCGCCCGCGGCGCTGGGCCGCTTGCCGTTTGACCCCGGGCCCAGTTGGGCCACGTGCCGAAAAGGTCGCTCATGCGGCGCCGCCTAAAACTTGGCCGTGTAAGCGATCACCACGTACACCTCTTTGGTCGGCTGCCCGCTCACGAGCACCGAACCGTCGTCGGGCAGGTCGAGGACCGCGGTGCCCGCCTTGATATTGGCTGATGTCATCGAGGAGGGCACGGGGATGGCGGGGGCGGGGGCGACCTGGTCGCCGTTGGCGGCGTAGACGCTTATGGAGTCGACTGTGAGGTCGGCGTTCTGGACCAGGTAAGGGAAGTACTCGATGGTGAGGGGGGCGGTGAAGTCGGCTCCGCCGCCCGTGGTGAACGCGTACCACTGCGTCGGGAAGTCGTGGCGCAGGCTGAGTAGCAGCGCGAGCGTAGGGGCGGGGCTGCCGCCGCCCGGTGAGGGCGGCAGTTGCTTGAGCGCCTTGCTGGCCGCGGCCCCCAGGGCTTCGCCCCCATCACGGGCGGTGTAACGGATGTGAAGGACCACGTCGGTGATGGTCGAGTAGTCGAACGCTGGCACCGGGGGCAGGCTGAGCGCCCAGGTGCTGATGGCCCCGTTGCCCTCGAAGGGCAGGAAGCGCTCGTCACGCAGGTTGGTCTCGAACATCCCGGAGTCGGCCACGGCGCCACTCGTGACGACTGTCTCGACCGAGCCGAAGTAGTCGAGGAAGCGGGGATCGTCTTGGCCGCGCTGGTAGTCGCCCCCGGACAGCTCAGGCGAGACGCGCACACTGCTCGCCTGGAGGCTGAGAGTGAGGTTGACCGACGTGTACGCGCCAACGACCGAAGGCACCGATGCCGCGACGCTTTTGAGCCGGCGCATGTAAAGGCCGGGGCAATCCCGGTCGTACAGCCACTCGGGGATGCTCACCGTGCACGAGCCGGTTATCTTCAGGTTGAGCAGGGCCATGGGGTCCAGCTGGCGCAGCGACACGTGGCGGGTGAGCTCGAGCTCGCGCTGGTTATAGGCGATGTAGTCCATCTCCAGGTGCTTCAGGTCGAGGCTCAGCGCTTCGCCCGACGTGAGGCCCTGGTAGCCGCTGTCCCAATAGTTGGGCTGGATGTAACTGTTGGCGTCCAGTTCGGGCCGCCTCAGCTCCCACTTGGCCGTCGCCTCGGCTTTCCGGGCCGTGTCCAGGGCCAACCGGTAGTACTGGTAATAAAGCGCCGACAGCTGCCCCTGCAGCCATCCGTAGAGCTGCTCGTTGGAGAACTTGGACTGCATGTAGCTGACGACGGCTTTGGAGAGCCCCACTTGGGACTTGGCTGCGGTGTACTCGGCGCCGGCGGCCTGCTCGGTCAGCAAGGACGTGAGGAGCTGGCGGCCGATGGCGCTCAGCTCGCGGGCGGCCAGGTTGGCCTGGAGCATCCAATCGTCGGCCCGACGCTGGTAGCCCGCGGTCCGGCTGGCCATGGCGCCTTGGGCGGTCTGCCACGAGGCCAGCGTCTTCAAGATCCCAGCGGCGGAGTTGGCTGCCCCGGCCAACCAGTCGCCGCCAAGGATCTTGGTGTGGGCGCCTAAGCCCCAGTAGTGGAGGTCCACCTCCAGGGAGGGGATGAGGGCGAGCACGGGGGCGGCGGACGAGGCTATCTGGCTCGCCAAGTCCAAGTCCCGCGCGCTTGGCATGTGGTCGTTGAGCTCGGCGTCCTCGTTGGTGTTGAGGTAGAGGTTTCCCGTGCCGGACGCTCCGGACTGCGTGGCCGGCGAGCTCCCCTGGGCCAGCGTGAGCTGGGCGTAGGGCATGGTCGAGAGTGGCAGGTCGTACTGGGCGACGAGGGCGTTGTAGGCGTCGGCGAAGTTTTCCTCTGTTATGACGGTCGTGTGGTCGACGTTGAAGGTGCTCGGGGCCGTCGTGGGGTTGGGGCTGAGGCCCATGTCGCGCAGGTAGAACGTGTACCGCTCGAGCGCCGACGCCCGGCTTCGGAGGAGGGCCTCCGTGGCCGCTTGGGCTTGTTGCCACCGTAGATAGCGGATGTTCTGCGTCAGCTGCTCTATTGAGACTTCGTTGTTCTGGCGCAGGAGGGCCAGGTGCTCGGCGTCGCCCTTCTCGATGGCGGCGAGCAGCCCGGCGCCGAGGGAGCGCACCTCGTTGCAGAGCTCGGTTGCCTTTTGGATAAGTATGGGCGCCCTCACGGGGCCGACGGGCTGGTTGAGCCCGCTCACGACGGTCCCGATGTTGAGCCCGGCGGCCGCCGCCGCGACGAGCATCCCGGGGTCGATGGGTGGGTCGAACAGCGGCATCAGCTGGACCTGGCCGGAAATGTTCTCACAGTTGCGGATCTTGGTCAGCCGGTCGTCAACCGTGTCCCAGTAGGCGAGGAGCTGGGCATTGGCGGGGACGCCGAAGTACAGCGTTTGTCCCGTGCCGAACAGGGAGGTACCGCCACCGTTGGATGCCGTGGGGATGTTGAAGGGGAACTCGGCTTCCAGGCTCACGAGGGCGTCGCCCAGGGCATCGAGCCCGCCCTTTAGGTCGTTGTAGCACATCGAGGCCGTGGTGCCGACCTGAGGAACGGCCTGTGGCCTGGGCCCGAGCAGGTTGGCGGCCAGGCAGTAGCAAAGGGTCGCTTCGTTGACCGTTTCGATGGTCATCTGCGAGAACAGCGAGTCCCCCCAGGCGATCAGGTTGTCGAGGTACTTCATAACCACGTAGTACTGGAAGGCGACCGGGCGCGACCGGGCCACGGCAAAAGGGTCGAAGGGGGTCGTGATGCTGGCCTCGTAACTGGTGAGCAGGCCCTGCACCTGGTTGGCCTGGTCAGGGGTCAGTTGGGACTGGGGCGTGCTGAGGAGGACGAGCAGTTGGTTCAAGTCGATGCTCTCGGGGTGCTGGCGGAAGTAGAGGAACTTCCAAAAGCATTGGGGGGCGGGGAGGGTAGTGTCGGTGGCTGTCGGGTCGAACACGTAGTGGAACCACTGCTGCGCCTCCGCGAAACGCTGGTTGCGCGACAGGTGGACCGCCACGGCCACGGGGATGTGGTAAAGCAGTTCCCAGTTGTAGTTGGCGTAGGGCAGGCTGTAGTCCAGGTCGATGCCGGCCGGGTACGACGTAACCTCCACGTCGTCTGTCTCGACGTTGTACTCCGAGCTGAAAAACGGGTTTGTCTGGCTCAAGAAATTGGGGTCCAGCATGGCGGCGACCGGGTCGCCGCTCGCGTTGTTGAGCGTCTGGATGAGCTGGCCGACCATCGGGTGGAAAAAGTTCTCGAAATCGTAGGTGTAGTACGTGACCCAGTACCCATAGCCGTAGATGGACCCGTAGTCGGTCGCCCCGTTGTAGCGCTTGGCGC
>DAHWQF010000222.1:0-2683 GCA_027334785.1 Acidimicrobiaceae bacterium | reverse complement strand
AGTCGTAGGTGTAGTACGTGACCCAGTACCCATAGCCGTAGATGGACCCGTAGTCGGTCGCCCCGTTGTAGCGCTTGGCGCCATAGGTGGTCTTCATGGCCTATTGCCCTTCCTGTTGCGCGCGGGCGGGGCCTCCCATGTCCAATGCCGGGCTGCTCCCGTTGATACCGATGTTCTTGCCCTGGAACTCGACGCCCGGTCCTCCCGAGAGGGCCACCTGCATGGCACCCGAGCCCACCATCTCCTGCGCCGCCAAGGTGCTCACGACAGGGCCGTAGCTTCCTTCCACGGGCTGGGGAGAGGGCAGCGGGACGTCGACGGCCACCTTTGCGTACCTGCCGGCGTTGTTCAGGGTCGCGACGTTGACTCCGTACCCGCTCACGCCGAAGCCGTTGTAGCGGGCGAACCACTCGCGCTCCTGGCCCTGGGTGACGTAGAAGGCCCTCCGGGCGTCGCCCCAAAAGAATGGTTGAACGGACTGGTCAGGTACGTCCGGCTGTGCTTGCACCACCCACTGCGGAAGCGTGCCTTGGAGGATCTGGACAGATGTCGGCGTACCTGTGAAGCTCGGGCCGGAGAGGCTGTAATAGTCCGATTCGAGGAAGGGGCCGGGTTGGCCGTAGGTCCAGAGCTGGTTCATCGTGCTTGGTTCCATGAGGGGCACCTCCTCGATATCGCCCCACTGGACCGGCGAGCTGTTGGTGTTGTACAGCACGAAACCGGAGCTCGCGTCCCAGTAGGAGGCCGATTCGCCGGCATTCGTCTGGCCCCAGTAGGTCAAGCGGAGGTCCGAGTTGGCGGTCACTTGCAGGTAAAGGGAGCTGTCGGTCTGGTCGGCTGCCGTCCAGGGGCGGATAGCAAGCCAGGAACGGTCGAACTGGCCGGTAAGCCACGTGTTGAGCACGAGGGGGTCGGCGAGGTCGGATGTCTTGACCGGCTGCCATTGGCCGTTGTAGTACTCGCTGAAGCAGAGCACGACACCCACCGAGTCGGCGGCCGCGGCTGCTGCCGTAGTTCCAACTGCGTTCGTGAGCTCTGTGAGATTGCTGTTCGCGAGGCTGTTGGTGCTGTCGGTGGGCAGGTTTTTCCCTGGCGCCCCGGCGGCGCGGTGATGGACCTGGAGCCAGAACACGAGCAGGCGGCCGTTCCACACGTAGGGGATGACCGGGGTCCCCTCGATGGGCAGGTTTATTTCTTCCCACGCCGACCACGTACCGTTGGACAACTTGCGGTAAAAGTACTTGCGATGGGTGCTCGCGGTGCGGGCGATCACATGGGCCACGTCGGCGCTAGAGCCGGTGACCGCCGGCTGGTACCAGATGCCGCAGGGCTCGAGCTTGGCCACGACTTCCAGGTTGGACAGGTACCCGAGGAACGCCGAAACGGCGGCGTCTGCCGAGATGTCGCTTTGCAGCAGTTGCTTCATGGTCGTCTGGAAGAACGGCGACTGGTCGTCGCGCAGGTTCGGGTCGAGCCAGTTCTCGGGCCAGAGGAACACCTCCCGGTTGGCCTGCCACACCCGGTAGCGCTTTCGCCAGTCCCATTCGGAGCCGTCGATGTCCCCGGGCGCCACCTGGGGCTCGAGGTTGCGCAGGCACCGTTCGATGAAGAGCTGGACGGACGAGAGGGCCAGCCGTACCCGGGACGTCTGCATGCACGGCTGCATTTCCACGTCCAAGAGGAAGTAGTTGTACAAGTCCTCTTCGGTGCACACGCGCTCCGGCCCGGGCGAGATGCCAATCGCGGCCAGGACCTGGTTGCCCGACTGGGTGAGGATGTAGGCGACGAGGGCATCGCGCTGCAGTTCGCGCACGGTGTTGTTGATGGGCGTGACGACGGTCAGCCAGTCGCTCTCGGCGTAACGGGAACGCACGGCGGACTGGAAGTCAGCCACCACGGTGGAAGACGGGTCGCTCACCGGCGTGGGGTCGTTGGTGGCGGCTTCTATGAGAGTCGCGGCTGAAAGCTGAGTGGTCTTCACCAGGCCAAAAGCCTGTTGCAGTTTGACGAGGGCACCGAGCAGGTCAGGCAGCGAGCTGATGCCCGTGGCGCCACCGAAGAGACGGGGGAGGAGGGCGGCGAGCGAAGCCGCGTCCCATCCCGTGACGCTGCACAGCTCGGCGGTACCGTTGGCAGGCGCCGACGCGATGTCTTGTAGGGCTTGGAACAACGTTGGGGACTGGCTGGTGCGGGGCGGGTAGGCCGTTTTGAGCCCGGCGAAGGCGAGCAGGGCGTCGAGCACGGCGGTGAAACCTCCGTACTGAGCAGAGTTCGCAGGGCCTGTGGTCGGCAGGGAGCCAAGCCAGCTCTGGCCGCCCATGGCCAGGGCCGGGAGCGCCGCCAAGTAGGCCATTTCCCCTGCGCTCAGGCCGAGGTCGGAAGCGAGCGAGGTCGCTTTCAAGAAGCGAAGGAAAGTTGCCTCCATGTACCCGAAAGGGACCGCCGGGTACAGGTCGCTCGCGGGAAGAGGTTTCCAGCCAGTGCCCAGGCTTACCCAGCTGGCCGAGAACGTGGACGTTAGGCCCGTTGCCGTGATCGTCACCGGGGTCAGCGCGTTTGCCGTGAGCGAAACGGCGCTCTGATTGGACCACGTGTTGCCGGACTGGGCCATGGCAACAGCCTGGCCACTGACCTCCAGCTGGACGGTGCTGGTGGCGTCGGCCGAGAAGGAGAAGTCGTAGTC
>DAHWQF010000221.1 GCA_027334785.1 Acidimicrobiaceae bacterium | reverse complement strand
TCCCAACTTGCCAGTTGGTGGGCGAGCGCCGCTCTGCCGGCCCCCGTGATCCGATACGGACGGCGACGGTCGTCACTCGGAACCGGCTCGATCAGCCCGCGCTCGACCAGCTTGGTCAGCGAGCCGTACAAGGTGCCCGGTCCGAGCCGCACGCCGGTCTGCTCGAACACGTCCGTGCTGATCGCGTAGCCGTGCTTGGGCCCGTCGCTCAGCGACAGGAGCACCAGCACACCTGGCTCCCCGAAACGAGCGAGCCCGTCGTCCCCCCGTCCTTGCCTCGCCATACGCTGCATCATATGGCGTAGTAGGTGCGGGTTCAAGGCGGCAGTTAGACCGAGCAGCTTCACGGGATTCCCTGGACATGTACGGGTCGCTGCGGTCTCGTCAGCAGGCCCTCTTCAGCCGACAGTTTTGTTATACGATACTCTAGGGGAGGTTCGAGACTCGGCACTCAAACACGGCTGTAGCGCCGACGACATCCGCCACGCCATCACCAACGCGCTCGCTATCTACGACGACCTGGACGATCCCTACGTGCTCTACCTCGGCCCCGACATCGCCGGCACGCTGCTCGAGGTGTTGACCGCGACGCGCTGGGCGAGGAGATCGCCTTCCACGCCATGCCGATGCGCCGAAAGTACAGGAGGCTGCTCCCATGACCGAACCCCGCAAAGCCAAGACCGGAGAGACGATGGACGAGAACTTCTGGGGGCGGGCCGAAGAGAAGGCCGATGCCGGCCTCGATCCCTCCCGGCTGCGACGCCGTGTCGGTCGCCCTACTCTCGGCGATGAGCCGGCAGGGCTGACGGCCGTCCGTCTCCCGCCCGAGGTCCGCCGGGCACTCGACGATCGGGCCGCCGAAGAGCACACCTCCTCTAGCGAGGTCATCCGCCGCGCCCTGGAGCAGTACCTCGCCAGTTAGCAGGTCAGCTCAGACAACGTGCAGAGACCGGCCAGCAGGTCACCCGAGTTCGAATAGCGACAACGCAACCCCACTCGAAATTCGTGTCGCGTCGATGCTGGTCACGTCGCTGCCGGTGACGGAGTGCTGACGGGAAGCGAACCGGCTGCGCCGGTCGACCGGCCATCGCGTCACACCCGAGCCGTACCGTTCGGACGGTGAAGCCCAAAGCTCTCATGGACCGCCTTCTCGGTGGCACCTTCACCAACGTCTCCTTCGTGGACGCCCGGAGGTTGATAGGGGCCCTCGGGTTCGAGGAGCTGCGCGTCAAGGGAAGCCATCACGTCTACGGCCGGGCGGGTATCGCCGAACAGCTCAACCTGCAGGATCGCAGCGGTCAAGCCAAGCCCTACCAGCTGCGTCAGCTCGTGGCGCTCATTCGGCAGTACGATCTCAGAATCGAGGACGACCGATGAACGCCCCCTCCTACCCGATCACCGTGTTCTGGAGCGCCGAGGACAGCGCATGGGTGGCTGACGTCCCCGACCTGCCGTACTGCTCCGCTACGGGTGACACTCCCCACGAGGCCGTCGCCGAGGTCGAGATGGCAATCGGAGCGTGGCTCGAGGCGGCCCGGTCCAGCGGTCGCGAGATCCCAGTCCCATCTGCCAGGCTCGCTCAGGCCTGAGGAACCAACCCGAGCAGCCTCCTCAGCTCGCAGAGCAGGTCCGCGGGGTTCGAATAGCGACAACTCAGGACCACCTGACGTTTCCCCTAGTAGGGGCCGAAGTAAGGCTCCTGTGGGCCCGGTGCTCGTTGGACCGCCACCCTTGGGCCGCTCTCGACCCGTCGCGGCTCTCGCTTTCGTGCTGGGCCGTCACCGACCGCCGGCTCGTCGGCCGGCTGTCCTCCGGCGTCCACACCGGCTGGACTTGGGACCAAGTTGGGGCCTACCAGGCCAACCTGCAGCCCAGCAAGGAGTGGGCGAGCGTCGTCGTGGACGGCCGCCCGACGCTCTTCTACGGCCCCGGTGTCGCCCCTCTGGCTGTCGCCCTCGTGTGGCGGTTGCACGGCGCGGTGGCCCTGTTGGAGCACCCAGGCCTGGTCCCGCTGCGAGTCCGGGCGAGGCCCCGAAGGCCGAGGAGCCGATGCTGGCGCTGCCGGCGCACAACGAGCTGGAGGACCTGCTCCGGGGGCTGTAGAAGGGGCGAGTGCCTAGCGCTGACAGCCGCGCGGCATGAGGGTCAGGTGCCTACTCGGGCCTACAACATTGCCCCGAGCATCACAGGACGGGGCGCTAAGCCTGTAGTCCACTATTGGGAAGGTCCTTCCATCTGGCGACTCGACGACCAGCCGCCGGACGACGGGATCAGCGAGGCCACGTAGCAGTGATGGCACTTGTTGTTGGTCAATTCGGGATCCGAACGTGGGCGTACCAAGTAACGGCACGATGAGGTCCGCGCCACCACCCCCTTCTTGGCCACAGTCACATCTAGTTCAGTTCACCCATGCTTGCGAGAGAACGGCACCAAGAAAGCTCGACATGGACTTGGCCTTGTAGGCCCTGCAGCCCGAAGCGACGCGTCCAGTCCCGGAGGCGTTCCACTACGCTTGCTGCTTGGTCGTAGCGGTACCAAGCCGCAAAGTCCTCGACGCAAGACTGCTCGTCGAAGCGTTTAGTGGCCGGCGCGACGCCCAGATCCCTCAGGCGAGGTTCCACCCCTCTTGCGCACGGGTCGACGACTATAACCTCGATGTGCCGCCCTCCCAATGCCTCAGCGAGCATCCCGCTTGTTACTTGGTCCTCAGGAGGGACCGAGTAGCCGACCACGATGAGCCGTTTCGCTCCGGCCAAAGCAGCGCGCGCCCTGACCCACAGTTCCCGGGAAACGAGGTTAGTGAGGTAGGACGACTTCATACTGGTAGGGGGCACGACGAAGGGCACTCGGCCCGGCAAAGCGCGCCGCCTTCCGTCTTCGTCGTCAAGCCTCGGCTGGCCGAAGGCACCAGGCGTACGCCACCGCTGGATAGTCACGCCAGTGGCGTCATCGGGGCTCCAGAACCAAGAAAGTGAGCCGTGCAGCTTCAAGAGCCGGAAAGTCTCGGCTACCCGGTCTGCGGCATGGGCGGCGTACCCCGAGGCAGGCTTCTCATCGAGAGCTGACGTCAGGACAGGCGATCGCTCCTCAGCCAAGAGCGAAGGCGGCAGTGGGGGTAACCGGTCCAAGGTGTCGTGACTAGTGACGGGGCGAGAGGGATGGGCGCTTAGGTCCGTGAGGCAGTGGCCGTCTACGGCGCAATCGACCACGTTGTCGTAATTGAACGTGATGACGGTTGAGCGCCGTAAGTGCCAGACGCTTAAAAGGTCGTCGAGCCAAGCTGGGGCGGTGCCTTGCAGCGCTTCGCGCTCTCGCTCGCCGAGCACACGCGCTATCGCAGCGCTCATCTTTATGAACAACTTCCGAGCGTCCAGGTTCTCTTCGACAGAGCGGTAGGGCTGGTCCTCGGCGAGGCGGGACAGCCATGCCTCGAACCTGGTCCCTCGCGCTGGACGCTCGCTTTCTGGTACTTCGGCGACCTCGAGAGCGAGCTTGCCGAGCTCCTCGGTCAGCGGGAAGAGGCTGTTGACAACGTGAGAGAAGCCTGCACCGAGCACGACGACTTCTCGGGTTTGTGCAGGCGCGTCTTCCGAGCTGCCCGCTACATCCGCAGCGCCCTCTGGCCTGCCCACTGAGCACCTATGGTAGTGGCGCCACCGCTTGGCGCATGTCAAGCTAAGGAGCATGACTGCCGAACTGGTGTCGGGGGCAGAGGTAGGGCGGCGCCTCGGGGTGAGCCGGGAGGCCGTGCGCCTATGGCGCGGCCAGCCAGGCTTCCCAGAACCGCTCGCCCGTGTCGGGCAAGCCTTGGTGTGGGACTGGCGCAAGGTCGAGTCCTGGGCCGTACGGACCGGCAGGGGTAAAGGCCAGAGAAGTGAAACCAAGCAAGGGACCGGGAGGGCACGGTGAGCGATAGCGGGGCGCTCTGACGCGATGGCAAAGGTGATTGCTACAGAGCCCTACGAGCGCGCTATGAGCGCCTGCCTAGATCCACCCGAGGCGGCCGGCGTGCTGGCCGGACACTACGAAACGAGCAGAGAAGCATCATGACAAACAGCACCCTTATCAACCTCTACGGCCAGAATATCGGGCAGATCTCTGTCAACGGCACCGAGGTCCGCGGCGAAGGTGGCCCCATCAACCCCCAGCTCGTTGTCCCCTTGGAGGTCCAGCTCGACAACCAGCCGGACGAGGCGCCGCTCGCGCTCGGGCGATTGCGCGCCACCATTGGCACGGACCAGATCGTCTGGCCCGCTACCGCCATCTGCCCACCTATTTGCGTGGACCTCGTCGGTGGATTTCGCGTCCGCTCGGGTTCAACCTCGTCAACTAGCCGAGGCGGCGAGCAGGTCGAGTTGCGCTTCTTCCTTACGCTGGCCCAGGTGGAGGAGCTCGAGCGGCGCCGGCACGCGAACCGCGATGACGCCTTCTGCCTCTATCTCCAGCTTGGGCCGACCGTTATCGGCTTGAAGAACTCCAACGTGCCAAGGCCTGGACAGGCTAGGCCATCAACCATCTGGGACGCGAAGTACGGCATGTACGCCGAGCTGGTTGTGTTCTGGGCGGCTAACCAGCCGTCGGCGCTACGTGTAGATGTCGAAACCTCGACCTGGGTAAGAAGAGTGCTGCCCGGCCTGGGTTACGACCGAGCCCGACTCGTCGAGGTCACTTTGCCACCGCCGCTCCCGGACCAATCGAACGCCGCTACCGAGTTTGACAAGGCGAAGACCGCACTGCATGGCGGACGCTACGAGGACTCGGTCGCCGCGTGCCGAGGGCTTGTCGCCATGTGGAAGGAGCTCTTCGGAGCCACAGATAGAGACCCCGTCGCCAATGTGATTGCCAGGCGGCAAGGGTGGTCGGAGGACGACGGAAGGCGCCAGTTCCTCGACGCGTTGTGGAAGGCGACGACAGACTTCGTGAACGGTCCGCACCATCCGGAGGGAAGTGGTCAAGGATTCTGGCTCGACTACGGGGACGCCAGGCTTGCCTTCATGGTCACGACACTTCTGTCGGAGTACCTTGGGAGCCTGCCGCCTTCCTAACCGCCCGTGTGCCCCGAGGGGCGCCAATCCCCCATGAATGAGCGTGATCCCCCGGGGCCGTCACGGCTCCGCGAATACGGATCTTCCGCGTCGGCCATGCCAGCACCCGCGACTTCACCAGATGACCCACCTGTTTTCGGGCTAGGGGGCTGTAGCAGGGTGGAGCGAACCTTTGCGAGGGCTGTAAGCGGGGAACGCAACTTGCCCGGAGGGGGGTGGTGATGCGAGTGACCTTCGCGACGCGACCTGTACCAGTGGTACGATTCGTACGTGAGCAACTTGACGGTCTCCGAAGCCAGGGACCACCTGGCTGATGTCATAGACCAGGCGAGACGGAAGCACGAGCCTGTGTACCTGCACCGGCGTGGGAAGCGGTTGGCAGCGGTGATCGACGCCGAGGACCTCGACCGGCTCATCGAACTGGCCGAGGAGGCTGCGGACATAGCGGAAGCCCGCGCCGCCTTGGAGGAAGAGGGTGAGCCGGTCCCCTGGGAGGAAGTAAAAGTCTCCCTGGGCTTGTGAGCTACACCGTCAAGTTCCAGCCTCGGGCCGCGAAACAGCTTACTTCCCTCCCAAGAGGGGCCCGCACTGTGGTCGCTCAGGTGGTCGATGCCTTGGCAGAACAGCCGAGGCCGTCAGGCGCTGTCCAACTGAAGGGCACAGACTTCCTACGGGTCAGGGTACGCGACTACCGGGTCGTGTACCAAGTCAACGACGACATATTGCTAGTTCTCGTTGTCCGAGTCGGGCATCGCCGTGACGTCTACCGGAGCCTTTGATCGCGGTTCGCGCGACAGAGGACGCCATCACAGATGCCGGGCTCTGGGCCGACAACGCGCGCGTGGCCGTCTACGCACCGCTCGCCAAGGCCTATGCCGGCTGCCCCGTGCCTGGCCTCGACGTAGTACCGCCCGTCGCCGGGGCCGTCGCCGCCCTCGCCGAGTTTAGGCCAGAGGCCGGCGAGCTCGTCGGGGAGCTGCTTGTTGCCAAGGCCGAGCACATGGCGGGTCGGGCCCGGAGGGGGGTGAGCGGCCTACGAG
>DAHWQF010000220.1 GCA_027334785.1 Acidimicrobiaceae bacterium | reverse complement strand
AAGGCCACCGGCTGGGGCGCCTACGTGCTCGGTGTGGCCTGGGCCTTGTCGAGCACCACCTCGCTCGCGAGCCTTCCCGGCGTGGATTTCTTCATCGACTCAGACGTCCCCGTCGGTGCCGGCCTGTCCTCATCGGCCGCCCTCGAGTGCGCGGTGGCCTGCGCGCTGGACGAACTGTGGGGCCTCGGCCTCGACCGCCCCTCGCTGGCACTGGCCGGCCAGCGGGCCGAGAACGAGGTAGTGGGGGCGCCCACCGGGATAATGGACCAGAGCGCGTCTCTCCTTGGTGAAGAGGGCGCGGCGGTGTTCCTCGACTGCCGGAGCCGCCACGCGGAAGCCGTGCCGCTGCGCCTGGGAGAGGCGGGTCTCGACCTCGTCGTCATCGATACCTGCGAGCACCATGCTCACGCCACCGGCGGCTATGCGGAGCGCCGGGCCTCCTGCGAGCGGGCCGCCCGCCTCGCAGGGGTGAGCGCGCTGCGCGACCTGAGCCCAGAAGACCTCCCTAAGCTCGCCGAACTAGCCGATGAAGAGACCTACCGCCGTGCCCGCCACGTGGTGACCGAGGACGCCCGCGTGGAGGAAGCCGTGGCGATGCTCCGGGCGTCGGGGCCAGCTGCTATCGGCCCGCTCCTATCCGCCTCGCACGCCTCGATGCGCGACGACTTCGAGATCTCGACGCGGGCCCTCGACCTCGCGGTCGAGGCGTCGCTCGCGGCCGGTGCCCTTGGCGCCCGCATGACCGGCGGCGGTTTCGGCGGCGCCGCCATCGCTCTCGTCCGAAAAGAGGCGAGCGCGGCCCTGCAGGAAGCTGTCAAAGAGGCCTTTGCCGGCGCCGGCCTCGCCACGCCCTCTATCTCGACCGTCGTACCGAGCCAGGGGGCCAAACGAGACTGCTAACGGGGCGAGACTGCTGGATGGGCGAGACGCCTGGGTGGGCCGGCGCCATGGCGGAACCAGACACCCACAGTGAACACCCGCGCCACGTCGAGGCCCGGGGCGGTGTGGCCGGCGACAGGGACGGGCCTAGTGCCAGGACTCTCGAAGTCGAGAACCAGCACGTAGCTTCAGCGGTGTTCTGCCCGAAGGCGCTCGCCTTCCCAATGGTGACCATCCGGGCCGGCCTAAAACTGGCCTAAAACTGGCCAAAACCTGACTGGCCCGATCACCTATGGCCGCGGGAAGTGAGGCGACTCAAAGGGCGATGGTGGCGCGGGCTCGTGCCGCGCGGACCTCGGCCGATAGCGTGGCGATGTCGTAGACGCCATAGTGGCGCCGGCCGTTTATGAAAAACGTCGGGGTCCCCGACACTCCCGCGAGGTCGGCGGACTCGACGTCCTCGGCCACCCGGGCGGCGAACTTCTGCTTGCGCAACGCCCCCCGGAAGCGCTCGACGTCGAGCCCGACCTCTTTGGCATAGCCGAGCAGGTCGGCCACCTCGAGCGAGCCCTGGTGCCCAAGCAACAGGTCGTACATCTCCCAAAACCTGCCCTGGGCGCCCGCCGCCTCGGCCGCTTCGGCCGCGAGCTGGGCGTGCGGGTGGACGTCGTGGAGCGGGAGGTGCCGCCACACGTAGCGCAGGTCGCCGAAATCAGCGAGCAGTTCGCGCACAATTGGCTCCGCTTGCCCGCAATAGGGGCACTCGAAGTCGCCGTACTCCACGAGTGTCACGGGCGCGTCCTCGGGGCCCCGGATGTGGTCGCGCCCGGGGTCCACTGGGACAACCAGGTCGACGAGGCCCCGCGCCTTGCCGAAAATGGCCCGCACGCGCGTACCCTCCGGGAGCACCCTCACCGCCGCGAGCACGGCCCAGGAAATGAGCGAGGCCGCGAGCGCTGCACTCAGCACACCGACCTTGGCCTCCCCGAGCTGAACCCCTTTGAACGCGAGCGTGGCTATCAACAACGACACGGTGAAGCCGATGCCGGCGACGGCGCCTCCGCCGGCAATTGATGCCCACCCGACGGGAGGGCTAACCCGGCCACGAGAGAGCCGGGCTACAAGCCAGGTAGCCCCCATTATGCCCACCGGTTTGCCGGCCACGTACCCGACCAAGATCCCGAGGGTGACCGGTGAACGAAAGGCAACCGAGAGGAAATGGAGCTGCAGCGAAACGCCCGCGTTGGCTAGGGCAAAGAGCGGGACCACCACATAGCTGCTGAAGGGGTGGTAGAGCTGCTGCAACCTTTCATTGGGGGATATGGCGCCCCGGACCCCCCTGCCCACGCTACGTGCGTACTCGGACGTGGGCTGCTCCCTGAAGATACGGAACAGGTCGCTCGCCCTCTCGAGGTCGGCCCGCCCCGCCGGGTAAGCCACCGCCAGCAAGCCCATTACCACGCCAGCGAGCACCGGGTCGACGCCCGACTTCAACAGCGCGACCCAAGCGACCAGGGCCAGGCCCGCGAAGACCGTCCCATTTCCGACCCGGCGCCACTCGAGCAAGACGACGACGACAAAGGCGCCGGCGGCGGCCAGCAGGGCCACCACTTTCACCGTGGTCGTGTAGGCAGTAGCGATGACGACGAAGGCCACCAGGTCATCGGCCACCGAGACAGTGAGCATGAAGGTACGGAGGGAAGACGGGAACCGGCGCCCAACCAAGGCGAGCATCCCGAGAGCAAAGGCTGTATCGGTCGACATGGCCGTCCCCCAGCCCGCGAGGCTGTGATGACCGCTGTTGACCACCAGATAGATGGCGACGGGCACGAGCATCCCGCCCAGGGCGGCCGCTATGGGGAAAGCGAGGCGCCGGCGGTCCCGGAGCTCCCCGAGGTCGAGCTCCCGCCGTGCTTCCAGGCCCATAACTAGGAAGAAGAAGGCCATCAGGCCGTCGTCGACCCAGTGGCGGAGGTCCTGGTCGACACCGTAGTGGCCGACAGAGACGCTGAGCCGGGTCCCCCATGCCGACACGTAACTGGGCCCGCCGACATTGGCCCAAACGAGGGCCACCACGGTGGCTGCGACCAGTACGGCCGCACCACCTGTCTCGGCCCGGAGGAACTCCTTGACGGGCGCCTCGAGGCTGCGGAGCCACTCGGTCCGCCCGGCCAGTGCGGGCGCGGCCGGCGCCGTACCCTCCCCGCCAGGCGCAGGAAGCTGGCCCGGGGCTAGGGGTGCTCCCGGCGCTGCCGAAACGGGCGGGGCGCACGACGCCTCGTCGATGGCTCGAAGCGGCCCCGGCTCGGTCAGCTCAGGCGCTTCGGCGCACTCACCTGCCGGTATGGCCTGGTCGGGAAGCTCGGCCATTCGTTCTCGTCGTCAGGCTAGCTCAGCGGGCCGAACTACTCTACGACCTCCCGACGGCGCGTACCGGTGGTTGGGCTGGGTGGCCGCCGTACGGGTGGCTCACCTCAGCCATCCGGGCTGCACGAGCCCCGTCTCGTAGGCGATGACCACGAGCTGGGTGCGGTCGCGCGCCCCCAGCTTGGTCATTGCCCGGCTCACGTGCGTGCGTGCAGTCGCCGGGCTCATGAAGAGATGGCCGGCAATTTCGTCGTTGCTCAGGCCTTCCCCGACGAGGGCCAGCACCTCGCGCTCTCGCTCGGTCAGGATGTCGAGTTCTTTGGCGGGCCGGGGGGCCTTGGCCCGGCTGGCGAACTCGGCGACCAGGCGGCGCGTGAGGCTCGGCGAGATCAAAGAATCGCCGCGTGCAACCACGCGCACCGCGTTGACCAGCTCCGCCGGCTCGGTGCCCTTCACCAAGAAACCGTAAGCGCCGTCCCGCAGGGCCTCGAACAGGTACTCCTCGAGGCCGAAAGTTGTCAAGATGACCACCCTTACTGACGAAAGGCGGGGATCTTCAGCTATTAGGCGTGTGGCTTCGAGGCCGTCGGTGCCCGGCATCCGGATGTCCATGAGGACGACGTCGGGTACAAGGGTTTTCGTTAGGCTCACCGCTTCGGCTCCGTCACCCGCCTCGCCCACAACTTCGATGTCCTCGCGGGCGCCCAAAGGGCTTTGAGGCCGGCCCTCAAAAGCGCTTGGTCGTCAACGAGCAAGACCCGGATCACCTATCGCCTCCTAGCGGCAGCCGAGCACGCACCGAGAAGCCGCCTCCAGCGCGCCTCCCCGAGATGAGCTCGCTCCCGAGGGCCTTCGCGCGTTCGCGCATGCCAGCGATGCCGCTCCCCGTGCCGGCGCCTTGGCTACGGTCCGCTCGGTTCGGTCTGGTCTCGGGCGTCGTCTCGACCGCCGTTGGCATCGGTTTTGCGGCGGGCCACCGCGGCGCGCTCGCTCTGGGGGCAGGCACGTTCGCCGGCCACGTTGCCGGGGCCATGCTCGGGGCGGCGCTCTTCGGAGCGGTCGGGGCCGGTCTCGGTTCGCTCCTCCGTTCTCAATTGGCGAGCGTGACCGCGCTCTTCCTCTGGTCCGTCGTGGTCGAGTCGGTCGTGGGCGGGCTTTTCCCCCATGTTCTCAGCTCAGGTACATGCCGTATACGGCAGCGACTTCGCTCGGGGGTATCAAGCCTGGCGGCTCGGCGTTCGGGCCGGCGCACGGTGCGTCAGCGGGGGCGCCGCTCCCCTTTGTGGCGGCTGTGGCCTTCGTCGCAGGGGTGGCAGCCTTGCTGTCGGTGCTGGCGAGCCGAACGACGGTGGCCCGAGATATCAGTTGAGCCTGTCTACTGAGGCGGCACCGGGCTGGCGTGGCACCAGGCCGGCGCCGGCGCCTCCGCTACGTCCCGACCCAGCGGGGTGGGGGCCTGCTTTGGAGCACCTCGCCCTGGGGGGTGATTAGCGTAAGCGTGGCATCCTCGGCCAGTTTCAGCTCCCAACCTTTTGCATGATAAAGATGGTGGTGTCGGGCGCATAAAAGCACGATATTGCTCAGGCAGGTTGGGCCGCCTTGAGAGAAATGGACAATGTGATGGCCCTCGCACCACGCCGGCGGGCGGTCGCAACCGGGGTGGCGGCAGTGGCCGTCCCGTACGACAAGCGCCGACCACAGGGCCTGGGAGATCGTCCGGGTGGCAGAGCCATAGTCCAGGACGGTGGACCTCCCGGCCGTCACGACGCGGTGCAACTCCGAGTCGCAGGTGAGCCAAGAGACGTCCTCGGGGCGAAGCCACGTGCCGTCGCCCGTGCAGCCCGGGCCGCCGGTAACCAAGTCGTCGAGGTCCACGACGATGTTGACGTAGGGGCGGTTACGGCCGGCGCTCACCCTGTGTGCCTGGTTGTCCAGGTAATACCTGCAGATGCCGACCAAAGCCTCGGCGCGGCGCTCGGACGCCGCCCGCAACTCGGCGATGCCGGCTTCGGCCGCGGCAAGGGCTGATTCCACGGCGGCGGCATCCTCAGGGCGGAGGTGCCCGGAGAGCTCCCGGCGGCCATCGAGCGTGCGAGACAGGTGCAGTTCGCTCGGGTGCTCTGGGGGCGGCTCCTGGTCGTCGAGAGCCTCAGCGTGTAGCCTCCAAGAGCGCATGGCAGCGGCAGTCTCGTGCACCTGGAGGTCCTCCAGGGCGCCGGCCAACTCCGGCTCCTGCTCCGCATAAAGGCCGAGGTAACGCTCCGGGACGTTGGCCATGACGGCTGCGACCTGGCCAGTAGAGAGCCCACCGTCCGCCCAGGCGGCGGCGGTCACGGGCAGACCTCGCAGCCGTTGCGCCGCCACCGCTTGTCGGTGCGCCTCTCGCCGGCTCGTGCGCCCGTGGTATGCGAGCCACGCAGTCAGGGAAAGCGACCCGTCGTGGGACCAGCCTTGCGCCTCGTCGAATTCACCGAGGGCCACGGAGATTTTCGCCCGGAGCCTGTCGGCCAGGAAAATGGCCTCCTCCAACGCCAACGGGTCGGCCGGGACTTCGAGGTGCTTCACCGCATTTCTGAGCTCGGCCAACTCAGGCGCCGCCACCACTCCATCGTACAGGTGTTCGCCCCCCAATCGGCGAGGCGACGTAAGGATTTTTCTGGAATCGGCCGACGGAGCAGCGTTGGCACGAGGGCAGGGGCAGCTTCACATGCGCGTCGCAGCCCTGTCATCGGCGACCTGGGCCCAGAGCGGGCTAAGCGGGCCATGGAGGCGATGTTTGCCAGGAAAAAGCTCGACATCACGGCGCTCAAGGCGGCGACCGCCGGCGAAGTGGCCTAGTCCAACCCTTCTTTGTCCTAAGCCGGCTC
>DAHWQF010000021.1 GCA_027334785.1 Acidimicrobiaceae bacterium | reverse complement strand
AGTGCCGATCGAGAGCTCCTGGATGGTCGTCGACACCGAACGCGCGGCCGACTTGGACAGCTGCTTGTCTCTTTTGTCCACAGAGGCGTCCCGGTACCGGTACTCGGTGGCATGGGTGGACGGTCTGGCCCGTGGACGGCGCTTGGGCCGCAGCGTGCTCACTAGGGCCAACCACGCGCTGGCAATGGACCTGCCAGATAGCTGGCGACGCCCGCCCCTTTCCTACCGGGCACCCCGGGTCGTGGAAGTGCCGTTCGCCTCGCCCCTGTCGCTTCTCAGCCCGGCCACGGTGAGCGCTTTCAACGAGATGTGGTACCGGAAAGCCCCGAGCAAACGAGAGACGCGGCTCCAACCGCTCGCCAAGTTTTTCTACCCCTTGGACGGTGTCGGCGGTTGGAACCGTCTGTACGGGCCTAGAGGCTTTACTCAGTACCAGTTCGTCGTGCCCTTTGGGGCAGAGCGAGCCCTGGAGCATGCCTTGGAGAAGCTGAGCGGGGGGCGGGTCGCTTCGTTCCTGGCGGTGCTCAAGTCGTTCGGGCCGGCCGGAGCCGGGCACCTGTCGTTCCCCGTGGAAGGGTGGACGCTGGCGCTGGACCTCCCCTTGGGTGCGCCGGGCCTGCCGGAGCTCCTGGACGAGCTCGACGCGCTCGTCGTTAGCGCCGGGGGGCGCATCTACTTGTCCAAGGACGCACGGTTGCGCCCTGACCTGGTGGCGAGCATGTACCCTCGCTTGGCAGAATGGCAGGCTGTACGTGCACGCCTCGACCCGACCGGCGTGATGAGCTCGGATCTGGCGCGCCGCCTGAGGCTCACCGGCTCGGCGTTACCGAGCGACCGGGCGTGAGGGTCTTGCCGTGCTAGACGGGACCGGGATGCCACAGAGCGCGGTCGTGATCGGTGGCGCCTCCGACATGGCGAGGGATGTGCTTCGCATCCTGGCCGGACGGCGCCTCCGCTCAGTTGTCCTCGCCGGCCGTTCGGAGGCGGCCCTCGACGTGGTGGGCCGGGAACTGCGTGCCCTCGGCGTCGAGTCGGTGCGCTGCCGCACGCTCGACGTGACTGCCACAGCGTCCTTGGTGCCGTTCGTGTCCGAAGCGGTGGCCGACCTGGGAGAGGTCGACCTCGTCCTAGTGGCGGCCGGGCAACTAGGGACCGCCACGTTGGAGCAGCTCGGCCCGGGCACGATCTCGTCCGTGGTGGCTACGAACTTCTCTGGCCCTGCGGCGCTTGCCACTGAGTTCGCCAAGCATATGGTGCGCCAGGGCTTCGGGCGGATAGTCCTTTTTTCCTCCGTGGCCGGCGTGCGCACCCGCAAGGCCAATTTCGTTTATGGGGCGGCCAAAGCCGGCTTGGACGGCTTCGCGCTCGGCCTGTCTGCCGCCCTAGAAGGCACAGGGGTCGGCATAACCGTGGTCCGTCCGGGGTTCGTCACCACGAAGATGACGGCAGGCATGAAGCCGGCGATCTTCCCCGTGGACGCCGAGACGGTGGCGAAGGCAGTTGTACGGAGCCTCGAAACCGGCCGGGAAGTGGTCTGGGCACCTCCTCAGTTGCGGTACCTGTTTGCGTTGCTGCGCCTACTACCCACGCCGCTTTGGCGGCGGCTCCCGGGGTGAGCTCGCGCCATAGCTACCCAGCGCTGGCCAGGGCTCCCCACCACGAGCACCGGGAAGCTAGGAACCGAAGTACTGCTCGACGGCTTTGGCGAGCCCTTTTGCGACAGCCTCTTGTCCCACTTTGCTCGCCGCAATGGTCGCTTCGAAAGGGTCGGTGATAAACAGAGGCTCGACGAGCACACCGGGCATTTGGCTCGGGTGCGAGACGTAACCGGGGTCTGCCGGCCCTATCAGCACCAAATGCCTGTAGGCGGCGGCCGCAGCGGACAGCGCTGGCCCGCCTAAAGTGCTGTCGCTCACGACCCCGGCGTCAGGGATGCCCCACCCGTGGGAGTTCATGGACGACAGAACGTCGTCTTGGACTAGCCGGGCGAGGCGGATGTTCTTGGCTGCGAACGGCCTGACGGCGTCGTAAGCGGTGAGGCACCCAGCGTTGAACGGCGAGGGCCCGGCGTTCAGGTAGATGCCGATGAGCACGTCGGCCTTCAACAAGTTCGCGCACAAGTCGCGAGCCATGACGTCCCTATGAGATCCCCGCACGGTGAAAACACCGCCGCTCACGTCGCCAGGGAGGGGACGAGCAACGGTCGAGGTGCGAGTGCGTGACAGGGTCACCGTGAAGCCGCGGGCGCGAAGCAGCGCCATGGTGTCGAGCTCCATGGGCAGCGTCTCGTCCGCCTCGAAAATAGTACGGCCTGACTCGGTATTCCCTACCGCTCCGGGGTCAATGCCACCATGGCCCGCGTCCAGGAACACGGTCAGGTCACGGCTGGCCGATGTGGGTCGGAAAGACACACATGACCCCGGTTCGAAGTAGGAAGGGTCGACCTGGTGCCCTCTAGGCACCCCTTGGGCGATGGCAGCTGAGTGGGCGGGAGCGCCGGCGGGCGGATAGGCGGGACCCGTCCCCATGAGTAGCCCCCCGACGGCGGCGATAGCCACCAAACGGCTCATGCGCCGTGTCCCCTGGCTCAACCGGTCACGGGGTGGGTTGGCGTAGAGCCCCCTGGCCCGAGGAGGTCGAAGCCGTCGGGTTTGTAGAGGTACCCGGGCGCCGTGCCCGGCACGCCTATGTGGCCGTACTGCCAAACGACGGCTCCCGTCGAGGGGTCGATAGCGACCATGCGGTCGTTGTGGTCGTCGTTCAGCATGAAGACACCGCTCGGCAAGAGCTCAACGAGCGAGGGGTCATTGAGCTCACCAGGGCCCGAAGTGGGCTGGTAGCGGTAGAGGATCTGGCCGGCGCGGTTGAACTCGATGATGGCGCCTGGGTTGGTGTAGTCCGCCACCAGGTACCGGTCCGGGCCGAGTTGTTGGGGGTCCGAGGGGTAGCCGATCGCTAGGTGGGTATCCCAGACGAGCTTGCCGGTCATCGTGTACTCGTCGATCCAGCTCCCGTTGATCTCCGAGACGGGAAGGTTGCCGTCTGCAAGCGGAGTGTCACCGTTGGGAGAACCGAGTTCGGTCGGAGGGTCGTGGGCGCAGACGCCGTTGGTCCCGATCTGGTGGACGACCGCTTTGGTAGCAGGGTTGATAATGAGGATGCGGCAGTTGATGATGTCTGCCACGACTACGTTGCCGTTGTGCAGCAAGTAGGCGTCGTCGGGGTTGCTCAGATAGCCGGGGGCATAACCAGCCTGTCGCGGGTGGCCGTACTGCCAAAGGACGCGCCCGGACGGGTACGCGATCTCCACTATCGTCTCGTTGTTTTCCTGGTTGGAAATAATGGCCGTGCCGTGGCGGATGAAAAAAGCGTCATCTGGGTAATAGAAGCCGCCGGGCGGCGGGGGGGCGGTGGCCGAGGGGTACCTCCATTCGATTTGGCCGGCGTCGTTGAGCAGGAGGAGACGGTCATTGCCTCGGTCCGCCACGAGCAGCTTGTACCCGTAGTACGGCGAGCCCGCACCGGCCGAGCCGGCGACCCCAAAGCGCCGGTCGGGCGTCACGAACTGCACTGCCGCGGTCTGCACACCGCCTGCGACCTCTCCCCCCACGAGGTAGAGGCGGTTGTCCGACACCGCCGTGCCGGCGTAGGCGACGGCCGTGGGGAGGGACCCGGCGCGCAGTACAGAGTCGTTGGCCGTGTCGAAGGCGAAGACGTCGTTGACGGGCTCGGGCGTGCCCACGATGGCATGCGTGCCGGCGTGGGCGGTGCCGGCGTGGGCGGTGCCGGCGTGGGCGGTGCCGGCGTGGGCGGTGCCGGCGTGGGCGGTACCGGCGTGGGCGGTGCCGGCGTGGGCGGTGCCGGCGTGGGCGGTGCCGGCGTGGGCGGTGCCGGCGCTCACCCCGCCGGCCACGTAGATGACACCCTGGAGGTCGCCGGCCGAGGCACCGGCGAGGGGCAGGGGGAGTTGGCCCACCACTTTGGCAGTCCCGCTCCGGGGGTCCACAACCTGGATGTCAGTGACGAGGCTGCCGGAGGCGGACTGGCCCCCGAAGACATATATGAGCCCGTCGAGGGACGCCACGGCGGGGTACCGCACAGGCACAGGTAGGGCAGCCACCTGGTGGTAGCTCTTGCCACCGGCAGTGGCTAGCACCTCGGAGTCCAAATGGGGGCCGCTGTACCCTCCGACGATGTAAGCAACACCCCCGGTCACGACGGCTACGGCATCAGCCCTGGGCTGGGGTAGTGGGGCCAGCGCACTGGACGCGCCCGAAGGGCTCAACCGCTGCGCGGTCGTGGTCGGCGAGGCCGTCCCACCGCCGAACACTAGGCCTGTGCCACCGAGCGCGGCCGCCGCAGCGTCATGGGTGGCGGAGCCCAGTTGCCCGATCAAAGAGAGGTGGCCAGTCGACATGTCGAGCCGGAAGGCGGCGCTCGCCGATGTCCCCGACGACATCAGCCCCCCGGCCACGACCAGTGTGCCAGCCGGGCCCTCGGGCAGCACTGCCTCCCGGCTGATCGGCGCCTGGAGTTGCCAGGGCAAGAGGCCCGCCATGACGGCCGGCGGGGCCTGGCGTGCTGGTTTTCCCCGGACCGGCGCAGTGGCCGCCTTCGTCTTTGCCGCCACAGGCCGCCGCTCGGTCGTGGGGGCCTTCGTCCCGGAACCCCCTGCGGACCATACGCCCACGATGAGTGCCGCGAGCACCACCACGCCCAGGAGCGCCGGTCTCCAGCTTTGGCGTCGCGCCGCACGAGCGCGAGAGGGCGCACCTGGCCTGCGCAGCACAGGGCGTGGCAACCGGGCACGGGGTCGAGACGGCGGACTGAAGCCACGCCGCTGGCCCGCGCCGCGGGTCCCTCCGCCTGATTGGTGGCCCACCAGTTCGAAACTAATTCAAACGACCTGACGTGGTGGTGAACCGCCCGGCGCGCGGTTCATGCTCGAGCAAGGTGTGCAGCGGAAGATGGCCCGCGATGGCCACAGAACTCGACCGACCGGCTAGCTTGCCTGCCGTGACGTCCGGGCCTATGCGGCCACCCCGGAGGCCCCGTTACGAGGGCCCGTCGTTCCAGTCGGGGCCTCGGGGAGCACGTAGGGGTAGAGGGTCGCAGAACGCTGCAGGCCGGAAGGGCTGGCGCCGGCGCTGGCGCTACTTGTTGGTGGTCCCCGGGCTGCTCGGCATGCTCGTCGGGGTCTCCCTGGTCGGCGCCGCGGTTTCGCCCGGGAACATCAGCTTCGAGGCGAAGTGGGCCGATTGGCTGCGTGCCAACCACGCCGGGTGGCTCGCGAAACAGTTCGAGCAGATGTACTACTCGCTGAAGGCTCCGCCCAAGGGCGGGCGCCCCAAGGGCCTCAACAAGGTCCCCGGGACAGTAGCGGTTGGCCCGGCGGGTACGAGCAGCGAGTCGTCCGCCAGCCCTGGCTCGTCTGCCGCCGGCCCAACTTCGTCACCCCCGAGCTCCATCGCGCCGGGTACCAAGACGACGCCGGTCACGCCCACCTCGAGGCCCACCGCCACTACGGCTCCTGTCACATCGACGACCCTAGCGCCCACCACGACGACCCAGGCGCCCACCACGACCACCCGCCCCGGCCTGGCCCCTCCTTCGCCCGTCCCGCTGGTTGTGCAGCCGGCGCTCCCGGGAGAAGGGAAGTGGCAACCGACCGGGCCCCTCGTGCACGGTGTCCCGGCCATGTACGTGGCCCAGTTCAGGGCCGACAGAATTTACACGAGCGAGATCACTTCGGCTGTGTGGATGGACCCGAAGCTGTTGCGTTTCGAGCTCGTGCCCGGGCAGCTGGAGCCTGGGGGCAAATGGGCGCACCCGCCCTATGTGACCGCAGCCGAGCTGCCCTACCTGGTGGCCGCTTTCAATGGCGGCTTTCTCTTCTCGAACGCCAAGGGCGGCATCTACATGGAAGGCAAGGTCGGCGTGCCGCTCGTGAAAGGGGCGGCGTCGTTCGTCATCTACAAAGACGGCCAGGTGAACGTCGGCAGCTGGGGCACCCAGGTAAAAATGGGCCCCGGGGTGGCCGCTGTCCTGCAAAACCTGGTCCTGCTCGTAAACAACGGCCACATCGCGCCCTCGGCCACCTACACCGACAACGCCATCTGGGGTTACACGCTGGGAGGCGGGGCTGTCGTACCCCGCAGCGGCGTCGGGGTCACGGCCGACGGTGCGCTCGTTTACGTGGCCGGCCCGGCGCTCACGGCCAAGACGCTCGCCGAGTCGCTCTCGCGCGCCGGGGCAGTGAGAGCGATGACCCTCGACATGAACCCCTACTGGGTCACCTTCAACTTCTACTCGCACGTACCCGGTCACCCCCTGGAGGTGACGGGTAGCAAGCTCTACCCACAGATGCAGCGCTCGGCAGACCGCTACCTCCCGCCGGTGTTGGAAGCCCGCGACTTTTTCGAAGTGCTCCTCCCAGGCGCCCCGATCTCGGGCTGAGGGGCATGCCTAAACGGCGGAGGCTCGCCTGGGTTTCGCCGATCTAGCCCCCAGCCTTGCCGGTTGCACTACAGTGCCGAGCCTCCCCGGACAGCGCCACCCCGCAGCGCCACCCCCCCGGCGGGAGGGCCGGCGGTAGCGCCGGAGCCTTCGGGTTGACCAAAAGGGCCGGGTGACGCCAAGCGCGCCGAGTTGCCCGGTAGGGCAGGTTTCTGGGTGCACTATTCCCAACCGGGGGCACCTGGGGGTGACCCAGTGCGGCTCAGTGCACCGGGAAAGCGAGAGCGCACCCAGAACGAGGCCAGTCGGCCCGGGCCGGCCGTGGTAAATGCCAGCGCGCCCCGCTGCATGCGCAGGCCCGGCGCCGCCAGCCCGGTGGTTGGGTTGCCGCCGGCCCCGCCCGCCGTGACACCGTGGCCGTGGGCTCAGAGGTGGAGCTTTTGCAGGGCCGACCTCACCGACAAGAGGTAGGCCTCAGTCGTGTACGTCGCGCCGGCAATGCCGTTGACCCGGATCCCCTGGGCCTGGAGCACCTCTTTCCGCAATATCGGGATGACCTGTTGGGCGATATATTGCGAATACGACTCGGCGGTCTGCAGGTTGGCCACGCTCAGGTCTGTGATATGGCTCCCCGTCACGGTGACCTTGACCGAGAGCACTCCGTAGCCGTACTGCTCGCTGGCGCCGAGGGCAGAGGCCAGCTGGCCCGTTGGGAGAGAGGTCGTTGTCTGGCTGACCGCCGGCGGGCCGACGGCCCCACCCCCAGTTGCTTTGCCGGGTGCCGAGGTGGTGGGGGACGACGTCGGCGTTGGTGCCGCATTGTTGCCACCCAGTGCCAATGAGTGGGGAGAGGAGCGGGCGAGGTGGGCGCCGAGCACAACGGCGAAACCCGTAACCGCAGATATAGCGGTGGTAGCGGCCTTTTTCAAGCTAGCTCCTTCATGCCAACTCGTACGCCTCGAAGTGGAGCGCATCGGCGGGCACGCCCATGCGCGACATAAGGGAAGTGACGGTGCTCACGAAGCCACGCGGGCCGGAGACATAGACGTCGCGCTTCCTGAAGTCCGGCACCAGTTGGGCCAGGCGGTCGAGCTTCACATCGGAGCGGGGCCCGACCCACTCGTACACGCGGCCTTTGCGCAGGGCAACGAGTTCTATGACCTCCGACAGGAGGACGAGGTCTTCTTTTGTCGATGCTCGCATGACCACCACCGGTTCGGCGCTCTGGGGCAGGTCCTCGAGCAGCGACCTGATGGCAGTGACACCGATGCCGCCCGATATGAGCAAGGCCTTGCGCCGGCGCCGGGCGTGCGAAGTGAACACGCCGTAGGGGCCCTCGATTGCCACCCGGGTGCCTGGCTTCAGCTGGGCGACGGCCGACGAATAGTCGCCGACCGATTTCACTGTGAGGCGAAGCTGCGAGGCGCTGGGCCGTGCCGAAAGGGTAAATGGATGAGCTTGCCACCACATCCCCTTCGTGAGGAAGCGCCACTCGAAAAACTGCCCACCCGAGACTGCGAGCCGGTCGAGCTTTCGACCGTGCAAGATAATGGAGACGACGCCCGGGGCTTCTTGGCGGACTTCGGCCACGGTGAGGCCGTGGCGCAAGCTCCGCACGATAGGGAGGCCAAACCGGTAGGCAATCACGAAACCTGCCGTAGCGACCCAGAACAATATCCAGAGGACGCGCGTGACGGGATGGCGCACAAACGACGGGCCGAGCACGATGACGTGCGCGAACGATAGGGCCAGGGCGAGGTACATGAACAGGTGGAAAGCCCACCAGCGTTCGCGGCGCACCCGTCGCCGTATCCAACGCGCGGACACCGTGGCGACGGCCATCATGAGGACGAAACCTATGGTTGCCTCGATCATCCACGGGAAGGTCGAGACCATAAGGCCGATCTCGTGCCATAACCCGGTCTTTTGAGCTTGGGAATACCCGATGATGATGAGGAGGACATGGGCCGCTATCAACGAAATAGGCCAAGGTGCGAGGCGGCGGTGCCAGCGCAGAAGCCCATCGAAGCCGAGCACGCGCTCGACCACAGGCACGCGCGAGACGAGCAGGACCATCACGAGCGCGAGGTAAGTGCCGGCGAGGCCGGTCGCCCCTCCTAGGAACATCGCGACTCCGCCCGGGGCTCCCAGCGCGGCAAGCGTCTCCGAGGTCACGGCGGACGCCACCGTCGCGCCGAAGCCAAGTCCGAGAACGACCAAAGCCGCATTGACCGCCCAGGGCACGGGGGGACGCGGGACATTTCGCCTCAGGACGGGCGCAGACGGTCGCCTTCCTGGTGCGGTCCGCGTTTGGGCAAGAGCCATGGGGATGAAAGGTAGGCGGGCGACCTGTCGCGCAGGTTAAGTGCACATGTCGTCGCGTCCCGCCGCATTTGGGCGGCGGGCGGAGCAGTCGTGTCTCCAAGAGCGGGCAGGCGGCGCTTGGGGCGACTTCCAGAGGGCGATACGTCTGTCCTGGTAGACTCGCACACATGTTTGCCCATCCCTGGCATGAAGGCCTCGATGAGGCGCAGTTGGCGGCGGCGGCACACGGCGATGGCCCCCTCGTGGTCGTGGCCGGCGCCGGTACGGGCAAGACGCGGGTCCTCACCGCGCGCGTGGCATCGCTGCTCGAACGAGGAGTCGCCCCCGAGCGGATCCTGCTTTTGACCTTTACCAGACGAGCAGCGGACGAAATGCTAAGCCGGGCGGCGGCGCTGGTCGGTAGGGGTGATATTGCGGGGCGCCTCCGCGGGGGGACTTTCCACGCCGTGGCGTACCAAGTGCTTTGTGCCTGGGGCGAGGCGCTTGGCTTGCAGGCGGGCTTCTCCCTGCTGGACCAAGCGGACGCGGCAGAAGTCATGGACCTGGTGCGCGACGAGCACGGGCTTTCGGGCACGGAGGAGAGGGCCCCGACGCCGGCCACGCTCGTCGAAATCTACTCTCGTTGCGTGAACACAGGCCGGCCGCTCGGAGAAGTCGTGGCCGCGGACTTTCCCTGGTGCGAGCCCCATCAGGAGGCGATCGCCGCCGTCTGTAAGGCTTATCTCGACCACAAGCGTGAGCGGTCCCAACTGGATTTCGACGACCTCTTGCTCTACTGGCGGGCAGCCCTCACCGACGAGCGGCTCGGCGGGCGCCTTTTGAGGGCTTTCGACCACGTGCTCGTTGACGAGTGGCAGGATGTAAACGGCCTGCAAGCAGACATCGTGGCGCTGCTCCGCCCCGACGGGCGCGGCCTCACCGTCGTCGGTGACGACGCCCAGGCGATTTACGGTTTCCGTGGCGGCGACGCGGCTCGTCTCGAGGAGTTGGCGGCGTCGCTCCCCGACGCGACGGTGGTGAGGCTGGAGCGCAACTTCCGGTCCTTCCAACCGATCCTCGACGTCGCCAACGAGGTGCGGCCGCCGGCTACGAGCCGCGGCGCGGCGTCCCTCCGCGCAGTCCCAGCCGGGTACCGTCGTGCGCCAGGCGCGGCATCGGGGCATGCGACGTTCGCTAGCGCTAAACCCGTTGCAGGCGCCCCGGCACCGCTTCGAGCACTTGGCGATGGGTGGAGGGGCGATGGGTGGAGGGGCGATGGGTGGAGGGCGGCCGACCTTGCGGGCGGCACCCGGGTCACGCTCCGGGCCGCCCGCCAAGGCGGGCGGCGACCTCTCTTCGTGCGCTGCTACGACGCCGGCGCCGAAGCGCGTGCGGTCGTCGAGCGCATCTTGGAGCGCCATGACCGAGGCCGGAGGCTGTTGGACCAAGCAGTGCTCGTGCGGTCCGGTCACCACAGCGACCTTGTTGAGCTCGAGCTAAGCGCGAGGGGCGTGCCGTACCGGAAGTTCGGTGGTCTCCGGTTCCTGGAGGCGGCTCATGTCAAGGACTTCCTGGCCGTGGCGCGCCTTATTGGCAACCCGGCGGACGACGTGGCGTGGTTCCGGCTGCTGCGGATGCACGAGGGGATCGGGCCGACAAGAGCGCGGCAGTTGCTTGCCAGCTTGACGCCCAAGTACCCTTTGGCCACGCCGAGTTGGTCCGAGGCCCTCGCCGCGGCGCCGGAGGTCTCAAGGGCCGCTCTGGCCGCTACCTTCCGGGGGCTGAGCACCGCCAGGGAGGCGGCCACGCCGGGAGCAAAAGCGGAGGGTGCGCTCTCGGTTTTGCGGCCGCTGTTGGCGGCACGTTTTCGAGACGTGGCCCCCCGCCTCAACGACCTCGAACGGCTCGCGGCGACCGCGGCCACGGCGGTGGACTTCAGCTCGTGGCTCGCAGGCTTGGCCCTCGACCCGCCGGCCTCGACTAGCGACTTCGCCGGCCCACCCCAGCTGGACGACGACTACGTGACGATCTCTACAGTGCACTCGGCTAAGGGCCTCGAGTGGCCGGTGGTGCACCTCATCCACTTGGTGGACGGGGCCTTCCCCTCGGACATGGCGCTCCGATCGCGCGAGGGGCTGGAGGAGGAGCAGAGGCTCTTTTATGTAGGCGTGACCCGTGCCCGGGACGAGCTGCTCCTCTACTGCCCGCTCCGGATGCCCCGCCGCCGGCGCGGCCTCGACGACCGCCACTCGTTCGCCCAGCAGAGCCGGTGGCTCGACGAGGCGGTGGTCAACCTGCTGGCGGTCGAAGAGGTCGGCGCCCGTCCCGGCGGGGCCGTCTGCGTTGCCGGCGATGAAAAGGAGTTGTGCGGTGATACCCATGACGCTCAACTGCGCCCAGCGGTGGCGGCCGCGCTCAACCTTGAGCACCTCTGGCGGTAGGTCGCCCGGGAGCCGGTGGGCCAAGCGCACCTGAACCAGCCCATAGCAAGCGTTTGCTACTGTCGAGGCCGTGCGGGGACGCCAGTTGAGTGGGCAAGCTGGGGGCGCGAGGGCGTGAGCACGGCGCCGGCCGTGGGTCTTATAGGGATTTATGGCCACGGGGCAGTCCACCTTCGAGAGCTGGAGCGGTTGTCGGCGGCCGGGCGGGCCAGAGCGGTGGCGTGTGCAGACGTCCGTGCGCCGGCCGGCGAGCAGGCGGCAGTACTCGGGCGCTTGGGCTGTCGCTATTTCAGTGACTGGCGGGAAATGCTAAGAGCGGCGCCCGCCGGCGCCGGGCCGCTCGACATGGTGGTGATAGCCTCGCCGCCCCACTTGCACACCGACATGGGGGTCGCGGCGATGCAGGCCGGGGCGCACGTGCTTTTGGAGAAGCCGCCCGTGGTGACTCATCGTGATTTCGGGCAACTGCTCGGGGCCATGGCCCGCACCGGTGCCGCCTGCCAAGTTGGGTTCCAGAGCACGGGGTCCGGGGCACTCGGCCGGGTGCGCCAGTTACTGGCCAAGGCAGAGCTGGGCGACCCGTGCTCGTTCGGGGTCACGGGCAGGTGGCAGCGCGACCGGGCCTACTGGACGAGGGCAGAGTGGGCGGGGCGGGCGGTCCTGCGTGGCGCGCAAGTGCGAGACGGCGCACTTTCCAACCCCTTTGCCCATGCGTCCATGAACTGCCTCTTGGCCGCGGGCGCGGCCGAGCCCGGGAGCCAACTGGCCGGTGTCGAGGTCGAGAGGTACAGGGCCAACGCGATCGAGGTGGAAGACACCGGGTGCGTCAGGGTGTCGCTGGTGGGCGGGGCGACGTTTGTGGTGGCGGTGACGCTGTGTGCCGAGGTGGTCGAACGCCCGGTGCTGCGCGTCTGGGGTGCCAGTGGCCAGGCTGGTTGGCCCTACGAGGGCGACACCGTGAGCATCGAGCGCGGTCAGCGCAGCTGGACGGAGAGCTTTGCTCGCCGGAGCCTGGCAGAGGAGCTGCTCGACTTCATTGCTGGGCGTTCCTCGAGGTTGTCATGCCCGCTCGAGCACTGTGGCACGTTCGTGGACCTCCTGGAAGCTGTCCATGCCGCGCCGGTGTACGGGGTGCCCGGCCGCTGGGTCAGCCACGCGGGCACGGGTGACGCAGAACGGCCGGTCCTGGCCGGCGTCGACGCGGCGGTGGACGCCGCCGTGCGCGAGGGTAGGCTTTTCTCTGAGCTCGGCGTCCCATGGGCCGTCGCTGCGCAGGACCAGGTGCGGACGGCAGAAAAGTGAGGTCTTTTAATGTCCGCGGCCGTCAGAAATGTCGGCCTCGGGGTGAAATAGGCCCCGAGCGCGTCAGGACTGGACGAAGGGGACATTAGTGGCGCTTAGGGGACGCTTAGGGGGGCTTAGGGGGGCTTAGGGGGCTTAGGGGGGCTCACGAGGGCGCGGTGACCGGCGGACTTGGCCCGCCACCACCGCCCGCGGGTCAGAGGGGAGGGCGTGGTGGCCAACCCCGGTACGCCGCCGGGACCTCGTCCGAGGGGCCCGGGCGCCGGCACTACCTGCTGGCCTTACCGATTCGCGCTCGATGAGCGAGGCGGGACCGGCCCTGGCGTTGGCCGGCGCTAGGCCGAGGGCCACTCGAGTCGCCAGCTGGCCGAGCTCCATGAGGGGCAGCCGCACGGTTGTGAGGCGGGGGGTCAAGTCGCTCGCTGCCGGGATGTCGTCGATGCCGATCACCGACACGTCCCGGGGGACTTTGATGCCCCGGTCCCTGAGCGCAGCGAGAGCGCCCATGGCCAGGAGGTCGTTGGCAGCGAGGACGGCATCGGGCAGGGCGCCGGCGCCCGCGCGCACTGCCACCTCGCGATAGCCAGTGGTGCGGTCGAAAGGCCCGTGGGTGACCTGGAGGCGCCCCGGCGGCACGCGCTGGCGCTCGAGCTCGGCGAGCACGCCTTGGAGCCGGTCTATTGTGGTCGTACGGCCCTCGGGGCCTGCCAAGTAGAGCAGCTCACGGTGGCCGGCTGCCAAAAGGCGGCGTGCGGCGAGCGTGCCAGCGCCAACGTTGTCGAGGGCGACCACCTTGCCGCCCCGTGTGCCGGCAGGGCGGGGCCGGCCGCAATAGACGAGGACCCCGCCGTCGGCCGCGAGGCCCTCGGCGTGGCGGGCCATTTCAGTGCCGTAGTGGCGGTGCAAAGGCGCCGCGCCTACTACCAAGACAGCGTCGGCCCGCTGGGTACGCAGGAGCGAAACGTACTCGAGCTCTTGCTCGGGAACCGACTCGGTGTTGCATATGACGACCAAGTGCCCAGCCAGTTTGGCGGCAGTTTGTACGCCTCGCACCACTTCGGAGAAAAAGGGGTCGGACACGTCTGCCAGCACGACGCCGATGATGTGGGAGCGGGAGCGGACGAGGGCCTGGGCGTGAGCGTTGGGGACGTAATTGCAGCTGCGGACCGCCTCGAGCACCCGCGCGCGGGTCGAGGCGGCCACGGGGTAATCGCTGTTCAAAACCCGGGAAACCGTGGCCGATGAAACGCCTGAAACGGCGGCGACGTCGCTCAGCGTGGGGCGGCCGGGTACTGGGGCCAAGCTTGGCACCGGGGCCAAGCTTACAGTGCCCGCAGTGGACGGGCCGGGTAGGATAGTAAGGCTTTTCTGTGCATGGGCCCGAGAGAGGTTTTCGAATGCTACCACAGACAAGGTTCGCCCGGTTGGGAACGCAGTTCTCGGCTGGGCAAGGACGCGCCTTGCGCACGGCGCCACGGCGGCGGTCGGGGGAGGCGGCACTTCGTTGACCCAGCGCGTGATGACGATAGCCATGAACGGCGTCACCGGGCGCATGGGACACCGTCACCACTTGGTGCGCTCGGTGCTCGCGATGCGGGAGCAGGGCGGGTTGAAGCTCGCCGACGGGACGGTCCTCTGGCCCGAGCCGGTGCTGGTGGGGCGCGACGGCCCCAAGCTCGCTGCTCTAGCCGCTAGCCACGGCCTCACGAAGTGGACCACCGTGCTTGACGAAGTCCTTTCGGACCCGAATGTGGACGTCTACTTCGACGCGCAGGCGACCTCGGCGCGCGGGCCCGCCCTCGCGGCAGCCATCGAGGCGGGCAAGGCGGTCTATTCCGAGAAGCCGGTGGCCCCGAGCCTCCCCGAGGCGCTCCGCCTCGCTGCGGCCGCCCGGCGAGCGGGCGTGCCAAATGGGGCCGTGCAGGACAAACTGTTCCTACCCGGTATCCGCAAGCTGCGCCGGCTGGTGGAAGGGGGAGCACTCGGGCGGGTGCTCTCGATGCGAGGAGAGTTCGGCTACTGGGTCTTCGAAGGGGACTGGCAGCCGGCCCAGCGCCCGAGCTGGAACTACCGGGCCGAAGACGGGGGCGGCATTGTCATGGACATGTTCTGCCACTGGCGCTACCTCCTCGACGGCGTGATCGCCCCCGTGCGTAGCGTTTACGCGCAGGTGGCGACGCACATCCCCGAGCGCTGGGACGAAAAAGGCCGGCCGTACCGGGCCACCGCGGACGACGCGGCCTACGCCGTGTTCGAGTTGGAGGGAGGGGTCGTGGCCCAGGTCAATTCGTCGTGGGCAACCAGGGTGTTCCGCGACGAACTGGTCGAGTTCCAGCTGGACGGCACAGAGGGCTCGGCCGTCGCCGGGTTGCTGCGCTGCCGCTTCCAGCACCGGGGGGTGACGCCGGCGGCGACCTGGGACCCCGACGCCCCGCCGGGCCACGACTTCCGTTCTCTCTGGCAGGAGGTGCCCGAAAATGGGGCGACGGGGAAGGCGTTCAAGCTCCAGTGGGAGCAGTTCCTCTCTCACGTGGCCGTCGGCGCGCCCTTGCCCTGGGACCTCCTTGCCGGCGCCCGGGGTGTCCAGCTCGCCGAACTGGCGCTGCAGTCGGCGAGAGAGGGCCGTAAGGTCGATGTCCCGGCGCTCGACTTGGCGGTTGAGGAGCCAGTGGCAAGGGTTGCTTCCAGTTAGGGCGCGCCGTGATCGTGGAC
>DAHWQF010000219.1 GCA_027334785.1 Acidimicrobiaceae bacterium | reverse complement strand
AGGTTGGCGACGGCCCAGTGCCAAAAGCCGCTACCGGTAGGTGCGTCGGGGTCGTAGCACGTGAGTGCGAAACCAGCGGTGTGGGCGGGGAAACCGGACCATGAAAGCTGCGGGCTCTCGTTGCCGCCCCCCGCCGAGCCGGCGACATGGACCTCCGGGAGCCTCTCTCCGTCTTTTAAGTCCTTGCTTACCAGCGTAAAGCTGGCGACCTTGGGCAAAAGGTCGTACGGGTTGGGGCTGATCGGGCGTTCGAGCATATTGGACCTCCTCGCTTCCTCAGGCGGTGGTTGGCGTTTTCGGCACGCTACGCTCCGCCGCGCCCACGTAGAGCTGGGTGGGGCGGCCGATCCTGCTGCCCCCGGTGGCCATTTCCAACCAATGGGCAACCCAGCCGGCGCCGCGCCCGACCACGAACAACGGGGTGAACATCTCGTCAGGGAAGCCGATGGCCCGGTAGATGATCCCCGAATAGAAGTCGACATTGGGGTAGAGACGCCGGGATACGAAGTACTCGTCTGCCAGGGCGACCTCTTCGAGGCGGAGGGCGATCTCAAGCAGAGGGTCGGCCGGTGCGAGCTTTTCCACGAGGTCGAGGGCGACCTGGCGGATGACTTTGGCGCGAGCGTCGTAGTTTTTGTAGACGCGGTGGCCGAAGCCCATGAGGCGGAACGGGTCCATCTTGTCCCGCGCCCGGTCGAGGAAATAACTGAGCGGCTTTCCCGAGTCCTTTATCTCTTGGAGCATGCGGATGACCGCCTGGTTGGCCCCGCCGTGCAGGGGCCCCCACAGGGCGTTGATGGCCGCCGACACCCCCGAATAGAAGCTGGCGCCCGAGGACGCCACTAGCCGCAGGGTGGCAGTCGAGCAGTTGAGCTCGTGGTCGGCGTGCAAGATGAGCAAGGTGTTGAGCGCGCGCGCGGTCGCGTTGTCCGGCAGGTGGTCGCTGCCGGGGATGGTGAAGCAGAGCTGGAGCAGGTCCTCGGCGTAGTCAAGCGAGCGGTTGCTCCGGCCCCTCGGGAGGCCTCGCACCACCGACATGGCGTAACCGGTGAAAATCGGAAGGGCGGACAACAGGCGTACGCCAGCAGCTTCGACCTTCGCGCCCGGGTCGGCGGCGCTGTCCTCTTCCGCGTAGGCCGTCAGCGCTTCGGTCGCTGTTGCCAGCATTGCCATCGGGTGCATGCTCTCGGGGAACCAGTCGAAAAGCCGCTCTATGGCCACATGGGGGACAGCCCTGGGGGCCCTCACTTTGGCGACGAACTCCTCCGACTGGGGGCTTGCCGGCAGCTCCCCGTAGATGAGCAAGTAGGCGACGTCGAGGAAAGAGGCTGCCGTAGCGAGCTGCTCTACCGGGTAACCCCGGTAGTAGAGGCGGCCCGCCTCTCCGTCGACGAAGGTTATGGCCGACTGGTAGGCGGCGGTATTGGCGTAACCGGGGTCGTACACGGCCAAGCCGTGCGCGCCGAGGCCGGATATGTCGACCGCACTGCGGCCGAGCGTGGGCCGCTCGACGGGCAACTCGATGTCCGTCCCTTCGTAGCGCAGCGTCGCCGCCCCTGCCGAGCCTTCCGGAACTCCCATTGCGAGGCCTCCTTACATCGCTAGCGGATTGTCCCTAGCGTACTGTCGAGGGCTCCGAGCAGGCCACCTGGGCCGAGACCCGTTATACTGAGCGCCCTGTGTACGCAGTGATCGAGACCGGTGGCAAGCAGGAGCGTGTCGAAGAAGGGCAGCGCTTGGCCGTGGAGCTGCTGGGCGCGGGCGCCGGTCAAGATGTGAGCTTCTCGCCCATCCTCGTCGTGGACGGCGACAGCGTGCTCGCCACCCCGGGCGAGCTGGCGGGCGCGGCGGTGAGCGCCCGGGTCGTCGGCGAGGAGAAGGGCAACAAAATCCGTGGTTTCACCTACAAGCCCAAGGCCCGTCGCCGGCGCCGGTGGGGCCACCGCCAGCACTACAGCACTATCGAGGTGACCTCGATCACACTTTCAAGGCCGACCAAGGACGGGGCAGCTGACCCCGGGGGTGCGGCAAGGGCAAGTTCGAGCGCGGAGGCTTAGAAAAGTGTCCAAGACCAAAGGCGGCGGGAGCACCCGCAACGGTCGTGACAGTGCAGCTCAGCGCCTCGGCGTCAAGGTCTTCGACGGCGGCCTGGTGAGCGCCGGCTCCATCATCGTCCGACAGCGGGGCACCAAGTTCCACCCGGGCACCGGCGTTGGACGGGGTGGCGACGACACGCTCTTCGCGCTGGTCGATGGGCACGTCCGCTTCGCCCGCCGGCGCCACCGCCGGCTGGTGGACGTAGAGCCCGCCGTCGCGCCCAGCAACTAGCTCGCGGGCCGTAGCCCGCCCCCAAAATGTTCGTCGACGAGTGCCAGGTCCACCTGAAGGCGGGAGACGGGGGCGCGGGCGCCGTGTCATTCCGCCGTGAGGCGCACGTGGCGCTGGGCGGGCCAGACGGAGGAGACGGGGGGAAAGGCGGCGACATCTGGCTAGTGGCTGACCGCAATGTGGCTTCGCTCCTCGGGTTCAAGGGCCATCCCCACCGCCAAGCGGCTTCGGGTGCCCACGGCCAGGGCAAGCGCCGGCACGGCCGTTCGGGCGCCGACCTCATGGTCCCGGTCCCAGAGGGCACGGTCGTGCGCGACATGGAGGGCTCGTTGCTCGCTGACCTCCCCGAGGCGGGCACTAGCTGGCTGGCTGCCCGGGGCGGCGAGGGCGGGCGAGGCAATGCCCGTTTCCTTTCCCATCACCGCCGTGCGCCCAGGTTCGCCGAGCAGGGGGAAATAGGAGAAGAACGCTGGCTCGGGCTCGAGCTCAAGTTGATGGCCGACGTCGCGCTCGTGGGCTTCCCCAACGCGGGCAAGTCCACGCTCATATCGCGGATCTCGGCCGCCCGGCCCAAGGTGGCGGCCTACCCCTTCACGACCTTGGAGCCCCACCTCGGGGTCGTGCGGGCCGGGGAGCCTGCCGGTGAGTTCGTCGTAGCTGACCTACCCGGTCTGGTCGAGGGGGCGAGTGAGGGCAGGGGGCTCGGGCACAGGTTCCTGCGCCACATCGAGCGCTCCCGGGTGCTCGTGGTGCTCGTCGACCTCGGGCGCGACGCCGGCCGGCCGCCGGACGAACAGCTGCGTGCACTGCTGGAGGAGCTGCGCCGCTACCAACCCGAACTGGCGGACCGCCCTCGGCTTGTGGTCGGCTCGCGCGCCGACCTGGCCAGCGAGGCTGAACGCGAAGAAGCCGCGCTGCCGCCCGTCTCAGCGCTGACCGGGGAGGGCATCACCTGGCTCACGGGCCACCTGGGCGAGTTGGTGGCAGAGGCCCGGGCCCGTGAGCCGCGGCCTCGGCATGTCGTGGTGCACCGTCCTGTCCCTAGCGGCGTCGCCGTCGAGCGAGCACTGGACGGTTGCCTCGTGGTGAGAGGGCGCCAGGCGGAGAGGGCGGTCGCGTTGTCCGACCTGACCGACCCAGGCGCGCTCGCCTATGCGCAGGGACGGCTCCGGCGCCTCGGGGTGGACCGCGCCCTGGTACGGGCTGGCGCTCGTGAGGGGGACCGGGTGCGGGTAGGGGGTTTTGAGTTCGAGTGGGAGCCGGACTAGTGGCCGGTGGGAACGGCCCCACGGTGGTGGTAAAAGTCGGCACCTCGTCGATCACCGACGAGCAGGGCCGGATCCTGGGCCCGGCGGTGGCAAAGCTGTGCTCCGAGGTGGCAGAGGTCAGGGCGGGGGGCCACCAGGTGGTTGTGGTGACGAGTGGCGCCATTGCTGCTGGGCTGCAGGTCCTCGAGCTCGCCAGGCCCAACGACCCCGCTGTGCTGCAGGCGGTGGCGGCCGTGGGCCAGAGCAGCTTGATGGGCCATTATGAGCGGGCCTTCGCCGGCCTCGGGCTCGTTGCCGGCCAGGTCCTGCTCGCGCCCTTGGACTTCGTCAACCGGGCCCAGTACTTGCACGCCCGCCAGACCCTGCAGCTGCTGATGGGTCTCGGCGTGGTGCCCGTGGTCAACGAGAACGATGCCGTTGCCGACGACGAGATCCGCTTTGGGGACAACGACCGCCTTGCTGCACTGGTCGCTCACCTCGTTCACGCCGAACTGCTCGTGCTGCTCACTGACGCCGCCGGCCTGCTCACCGCCGACCCGCGCCAAGACGGCGAGGCCTCGCTGGTAGAAGAGGTGGCCGAGGTGGACCACGTGCTGGCCATGGCCGGTGGGCCGGGGAGCGCTCGGGGGAGCGGGGGGATGGCCTCCAAGCTGGCCGCCGCGAAGATCGCTGCCTGGTCGGGCGTGGCCGTCGTCATCGCATCGGCTGACCGCCCTCGGGTCCTGCAGGACTCGGTGGCTGGCAAGGCCGGGGTAGGCACGTTCGTGAAGCCCCGCGCCGCGCGGCTCCCTGCCCGCAAGCTGTGGATCGCTTTCGCGCTGGCACCTGCCGGGAGGGTCGTGGTGGACTCGGGCGCCGAGCGGGCCCTCGTCGAGCGAGGCGTGTCGTTGTTGCCGGCCGGCGTGCACGAAGTCATCGGCGACTTCCAGCCCGACGACGCCGTCGAGCTGGCCGGGCCAGGTGGGCGGGTTTTCGCCAAGGGCCTGGTCCGCCACGGTGCCAAGGACCTGGCGAGGTGGTCGGGATGGCAGAGCTCACGCCTGCCACCCGACGTGCCCCCCGAGGTCGTGCACCGAGACGACCTCGTTATCTTGCCCTGAAGCGCGGCCCGGCCTCAGGAGCCGACCTGGCAGAGCCCCCATGCCGTGTAGACGGGCGCGGGCACGGTGGGAGAGCACGAGCCGGGACGGAAAGAACCGAGGTAGGCCCAGCCCCGGCCCGGGGCCTGGTTGAAAACTGCGATGTAGCCGAACTGGGCGAGGATGGCTTTGCCCGCCGGCGTGGAAGCCTGTGCTTGGGCCTGGGCGGTCGGCACAAAGCCCGAAATGGCCCAGTAGTTGCCGATGGCCGGCTGCTCTGCGTAGTACACGGAGCCAGGAAGGGTCGAGAGGACGTCGTTGGGAGTTAAGCCGGCCCGGCCGGGGTCGGCGCTCACCCAGACCTGGCGTAGCAGAGGCCCGAAGCCCCGCGGCACCGGGAGGTCGACAGCGGGGCTGCTCGTTGCACCGGCGCTCGTGGTCGGGGTCGTGCTGGCGGGGGCGGAGCTCGGGGTGCCCGCCCCGGTGGCCGAGGGCCCCTTGGCGGCGGCCCTCGTGGTGGTTTTGGCCGCCGTGCGACCGCCGGCTGTGTTGCCGGGGTGAGCACCCTTGGCGGCGCCCGAAGTACTGGGTGCCGGACCGGTGGTCGAAGCGGAGCTCCCCGAGTTGCTGGTGGCGCCGCCCGCCGCTGAGGAACTGTTCGGGCTGTGGGCAGAGGTTGAGCTGCCCTGAGCACCATGTGCCGCGGCCGGGTGGCTGCTGTGGGGCAACGAAGCAACCAGCAGCCCGGCCACCACGGCCAGCACGGCAACCCCGCCGGCAGCCAGGCCGAGCACGCCTGAGTGCCGCCTACGCGGGCTTGTCTCGCCGCCGGCACCCGCGCTCGGGAGGGTAGGCGGCGACGGCGGGACGTCCCTACCTGGGTTGGTCGAGTCACTCGCTGTATGCCGCGGCTGGTACCCGCTCACCGCGACATTCTGTCTGATCGAGGCCCGCGACTCGCGGATGCTTGCCGCTAGGTTGCAACCGAGGCTGCCCCTCCTCCCAGCGGGTGAGCCGAAAGTGAAAGCCACGAGATCAGTTCAGGAGGTTGCCGTGCAACTGGGAATGGTCGGCTTGGGGCGCATGGGCGCCAACATCGTGCGGCGCCTGATGAAGGCAGGGCACACGTGCGTCGTCTACGACGTGAACGCAGATGCGGTTAAGGCGCTGGTGGCAGAGGGCGCCACGGGTTGTTCGAGCCTCGAAGATTTCGTAGGGAAACTGGAGGCGCCGCGCGCGGCTTGGGCCATGGTCCCTGCTGGCTATACAGGAGAGACCGTGGAAAAGCTTGGTGGGCTCATGTCGAAGGGGGACATCATCATCGACGGGGGCAATTCGCATTACCACGACGACATTTCACGGGCCGCGAAGCTGAAGGACAAGGGGGTGCACTTCGTGGACGTGGGTACGAGCGGTGGCGTCTGGGGCCTGGAGCGCGGGTATTGCCTC
>DAHWQF010000218.1 GCA_027334785.1 Acidimicrobiaceae bacterium | reverse complement strand
GAGATAGCGGCGCGCCTTGGCACAGAAGTCGTGGAGGTCCTCGCCACCACGATCGGCTGCCTGTGCGAAGGGGAGATGTCCCAGCTGCGCTACGCCTTCTCGCCGGAGCGGCCCGAGTCTTCCTACTTCGAGTCGATCTCGAAAAAGACGGCGTCGCTCATGTGGGCTTCGGCCAAGATCGGCGGCCTCGTGGCCGGCGCGAGCAGGCAAGAGGTGGAGTGCCTGGCGCGCTTCGGGCAGGCGTTCGGCATGGCCTTCCAGATCTACGACGACCTGAGGGACCTCGTTTGCACCGACGCCGAGCTCGGCAAACCGGCTGGCAACGACATCTTGGAGGGTACCTACACGCTCCCGGTGATCCGCGCCCTGGCCGAGCCCGAGTGTGGCCCTGAGCTGGCCGGGCTGCTCGGCCCCGGCCTCGGGAGGCCCGAACTGGACAAGGCGCGCGACATCATCTTGTCTACCGGCGCGGTGGCCAGTTCGCTCACTGAGGGCCGGCACTGGGCAGGAGAAGCTGCCCGCGCCCTCCAAGCGCTGCCCAGCCCGACAGGCTCCTCCCCGGCCGCCAGCACCGTCCCGGCTGTCCGACAGACACTGGCCGGGCTGGCGGACAGGCTCTTGGACGACCTCTGCTAGAGCTGCCTCCGGAGACCTCCGCCCGTGACAAAACCGAGGAACCTCTCTCGTGAGCTACAGGCCCTTTCGAGCGCAAGCGGGCCCCAGTCGCCTGGCGTGGCGCCACTAGGAGATGGGCCCCGCCTCCTTGCGTAAGGACGGGAAGGCGATGACCTCTCTGATCGCCTCCGAGCCTGAGAGCAGCATGGCGAGACGATCGACCCCGATACCGAGGCCCCCGGTCGGCGGCAGGCCGTACTCGAGAGCCCGCACGTAGTCCTCGTCGAGGTCCATCGCCTCTTCGTCGCCGGCCACCCGAAGCTTGGCCTGTGCCTCGAAGTTGGCCCGTTGCTCATCGGGGTCGGTTAGCTCGGAGAAGGCGTTGCCGAGCTCGCGACCGGCCACCACAGGCTCGAAGCGCTCCACGAAGCCCGGCTTGGAGCGGTGGTCCCGCGCCAGGGGGGAGACCTCTTTCGGGTAGTCCATCACGAACACGGGCCCCCACAGGTGCGGCTCGGTCGTCTTCTCATAGATCTCGAGCACGAGCTTGCCGGGCCCCCAAGGCTCCTCCACCGGCACCTCGAGCGACTTGGCCTTACTACGAAGCTCGCCCAGGGGCATGTCGAGGGACAGCTCGACGTTGGTGTGCTCGGCAACGAGGTCGAGCATGGTGGCCCTTTCCCAGGGTGGGGCGACCTCGAGCGCCCTGCCGGCACAATCCAGGCGGGTGCCACCTGTCACTTCCCTGGCGACGTGGGCGACCAGTTCCTCGGTCAGGGCCATCATGTCGTGGTAGTCGGCGTAGGCCTGGTACAGCTCGAGCATCGTGAACTCGGGGTTGTGGCGCGGCGAAAGCCCCTCGTTGCGGAACACCCGCCCAATCTCGAAGACCTTCTCCATCCCGCCCACCACCAGGCGCTTCAGGTGCAGCTCGAGGGCGATGCGCAGGTAGAGGTCCATGTCTAGGGCGTTGTGATGGGTGACGAACGGCCGGGCTGTTGCTCCCCCCGGCACCACTTGGAATACCGGCGTCTCGACCTCGACGAAGCCGCGCCCTTCGAGGAACCTTCGGGTAGCAGAGACGGCCCGGCTGCGGGTGAGCAACGCCTCCCGCGAACGGGGGTTGGCCCACATGTCGGCGTAACGCTGGCGGTAGCGGGTGTCGGTATCGGCTATCCCGTGCCATTTGTCACCGAAGGACCGGCGTGCCTTCGCCAGGAGCTCCCAGCTCGCCACCCGCACGGAGAGCTCGCCGGTCTTGGTCCGCACGACTTCCCCCGAGGCTGCCACCCAGTCGCCCAGTGACAGCTTCTTCAGTTCGGCGAAACGATCGGTCCACTGGGCGGCCGCGAAGAGCTGGAGCGACCCGGTCCATTCGACCATCGTCAGGAAGGCGAGCTTGCCCATCTCCCGCCGCAGCATGACCCGGCCCGCCACCGTCACCACCTCCCCAGAGCCAGCTCCGGCTAGGAGCGCCGAAAAGCGCTCTTGCAGCTCGCCGGCGTGCGCGGTCACCTCCACGCGGTAGGGGTAGCTCTCATCCATCTGGGGTGTTCCGTTGGAAAATGACCCGCAAACCGTACAGCGTGAGCCAAGGCTCGTAGTGGTCTATGACCGGGGAAGCGCTGAGCACGGTGGGCGCGAGCCCACCGGTGGCCACGACCGTCGCCGGCCCGACCTCGGCGCGCAGCTGGGCGCACACCCCCTCGACGAGGGCGCCGTAACCGTAGAAGATGCCGGCCTGGATCTGCTCGACGGTGTTCTTGCCGAGTATGCCCCGGGGCCGGACGATGTCCACGCGGGGGAGCATGGCAGCGCGTTCAGCCAGGGCGCCGAGCGCCACTTCTAGCCCGGGGAACAACACCCCGCCGAGGTACTCACCTTTTTCCGAGACAACCTCGAAATTGGTGGCCGTGCCGAAGTCGACCACTATCACCGGGCCGCCGTAGTGCTCGAAGGCGGCCACGGCATCGGCAATGCGGTCGGCGCCAAGCTCACGGGGGTTGTCAACGAGCAGAGGCATCCCCGTCTCCACGCCCGGGCCGACAAACACGGTCGGTGCATCGAGGCGCCGGGCCGTCATCTCACGAAGCGCCACTTGAAGGGGCGGGACGACGCAAGACACCGCTACGCCACTAACCGCGCCGAAGTCGAGCCCGTCGAGCGAAAACAGCTGTGAAAGCTGGAGGGCGAACTCGTCTGCCGTATAGGGGGGATGGGTGGCCACACGCCAATGGTGGGCGAGCTCGCCGCCGCCACGCCCACCGTCATCGGCGAACAGCCCGACCACGATCTGGGTGTTGCCTACGTCGATCGCCATTAGCATGGGTTTTTGCTAGTCCTCAGTCGTGCCGGCGGCCAGGTTGTCGACGAGGTGCACCCGGCCAAGGCGGCCCGCGATGAGCAGGCGCACCTCGCCCGAGATAGTGCCCAACGGCTCCATCGTGAGAGGGTCGGCGACGCGGGCGTAGTCGAGATCCAAGAGGGGTTGGCTCTCAGCGGCACTGCGCATCTTCGCGCTCACAGCCTTGGCGTCGCGTTCGCCCCGTTCGTCTACGGCTCGCTTGCCCGCCAGCAAGGCCCAGTAGAGGGCCGGTGCCGCCGCGCGTTCGGGCGGGTGCAAATAGGCGTTCCGGCGGGAGAGGGCCAGGCCGTCTGTTTCGCGCACCGTCGGGCAAGCTACCACCACCACAGGCAGCGACTGCTCCCTCACCAGACGCCGGACGGCCAGGAGCCGGGGGTAATCCTTCTCGCCGAAATATGCATAGCAAGGGCCGACGAGGCCGAGCAGCCCTGCCACAGCGGACGCCAGGGCGTCGAAATGGCCCGGTCGGCTTCCGCCTTCGAAGTAGCCGCCAAGGTGGCGTACTGCCCCGCCACCAAGGCGTCCGTCCCCCTTTACCGCCTTCCCATTGGGCACAAAGACGATCCCCGCTCCCGCCTCTTTGGCCCGGGCGACGTCACCCTTGAGGTCACCCTCAAGGTCACTCTCGAGGTTGCCGGCATGGAGAAGGCGTCCGCACGTGCCCCCTTGGACCGCCTCCGAGCTCCTCGTGATCGCCACGGTGGCTACGTCGCATTCGGCTGCCATTTTGGCGATATTTGCCGTGTGAGCGCCGTGGAGCGCACCCATGGCGGCGTGCAGGCCCACGGTCTTCCCCCGCCGGCGAGCATCTTGGAGCAGGGCGCGCAGCTCGCCCGGGTCAGCTGTGACTATCACGTCGCGGCTGCTTCGCCGGCGCCGGTGGGCACCGGGGCGGCCACGGCCCGAGACAAGGTGCCCGCCATCCGGACCCCTTCTAAGAGCTCTGCGCCGAGCTTGCCTGCGACCAGCTCTGGGGCCAAGTCCGCGAGCGGGGCCAGGACGAACCCGCGCTCCCACATCCTTGGGTGGGGCACCAGGAGGTCGGGTGTGGCTATCTTTTCCTCGCCGTACAGCAAGATGTCGACGTCGAGGGTCCGGGGCCCCCAGCGCTCGCCTCGCTGTCGGAGGGCGGCCGCCTCGGCCCGCTGCGCGGCGGCCAGGAGCTCAGAGGGCGAACGACGGGTCATGAGCTCGGCGACCATGTTGAGGTAGCGGCCCTGCCCTGCCGGCCCGCCTACGGGCTCGGTCTCATAGACGGGTGAGATAGCGACCACGTCGGGGAGGCCGGCAACCCCTCGGCGCAGGTTCGCCCAACGGTCCCCGAGGTTGGAACCGAGGGCTACAAAGGCCCGCGTCGGCGCGGGCGCGCTCCTCCCTCGCGATAGACACGCCGTGCGGTCTCGTCGTAGATGCCGGGGCCAGAATGCTGGCAGCGCCAGGGACCACGGTCCCCGCCGGCGCTGGCCCCCCCGCCGGCGCTGGCCCCCCGGCCGGCGCTTACTCCGGGGCCGCCGGCTCCCGCCACCGGCCTGGCGGCGCTCACCCGGCCGCCCCATGGGGGGCGGCCGGGGCGGGCGGCTGGGGCATGCCCGGCGGCACCGTGGGGGGCAACCCGACCGAGCCTGGTACTGGCCCCGGCGTAGCCGTGGGGCCGGGCGCATCTGTAGCGAGGTCGGTAGCGTCGGGCCGCTCGAGGTCGATCACCAGTAACGACGGCAGGCCGGTCTGCTCGCGCCAACGGGCATTGAGCCGGCGCAGGTAGCGCGCTTCGGGGCTGTGGTCGATGTCGCCGGCACCTCTCACCCGAGCGGACAACACGTAAGGGAACTCCGACAAGGGCAGGTCGTCGTCGTCGAGGAAGTCGTGCTCGGACAGATAGGCCGTGACTCCCTCCTCCTGCAAGACAAAGCGAGCCCCGTCTGGCAACGCTCTCAACTGAGCGGACGTCAGCTCTGAAAACTGGAGAGCCACCAGCTCGAGTGGCTGGTCGCTGTCCAGGAAGAGGTCGACGGTCCTGGACATAGGTGCTCCTTTCCGTACTGGAAGCGAGGTTTCGGAAGCGGGCCGGCGCCTCTGGTGCCTGCGCTGCCGCTGCGATCCCCGGCACCCTGGCCAGGTAGGCACTATATTAGCACTGGTGATGTTTCATGTCAACTGATACAACTCAGAGCGAGAGGAGGACGGCCGGGTGGACGGAACCTGAAAAATCGCCAAAGAGGTAGCGAGAGACGCCGGCGAGGGTATAGTTGGGTTGGAGCACTTGTGAGAGTGTTCAAGGCAAACCGTCCGAAAGGAGAGCCGATGGCAACGTTGAGCTCGTCCGAAGAGAGCGGTCCGCCGGGCTATTAAGAGGCCGGGCGGCGGTCGGGTTTTGCTGACCGTTGTCTGGCCAGCTCGAGTGGGCCTCCCCAGGTGACTTGTCTTGCCAATCCATGATCGGCTTGCCGATCTTGAGGTGGTCCCAAAATCTAGCCTGGGGCAGTGCCTTTACCAGCGGTGGGTCTTTGTGCCCACCGCTGGTGCGCGTTCCGGGCCGAATGTTCGCCGAGCTTGGCGGGGGAGGAGTTCCTGGCCGGCAAGGCCGAGCCCAGACGACTGATGGCAGGGGGACCGTGAAAGTTACTCCCTCTCCCCACGGCGGAGCACGTTGTCTAGGAAGGCCAGTACGTCTGTACGCTCCCCGATCGCCTTCGAGGTCGGCTTGCCATGGCCATGGCCGGCCGAACGCTCGACCCGGAGCAAGACTGGCCCGCACCCTTCGGGCAGGGCCGCCTGCAGGGTAGCCGCGAACTTGAACGAGTGCGCCGGCACGACCCGGTCATCGTGGTCGGCGGTCATGAGCAGCGTAGGCGGGTAGCAGGTCCCCGCCTTCACGTTGTGCAGCGGGGAATAAGCACGTAGCCAGCGGTACTGTTCGGGGTCGTCGGGGTCCCCGAAGTCGCTCTTCCACGCCCAACCGATCGTGAACAGGTGAAACCTGAGCATGTCCAGCACTCCCACTTCCGCCACCGCCGCCCCGAAGAGCTCGGGGTGCTGGGTGAGGCACGCGCCCACGAGAAGCCCACCGTTGGAGCCTCCGTTTATCGCTGTCTTCGCGGGGCGTGTCCAGCCCGAGCTGGCGAGCCAGCGGGCGCAGTCGCAGAAGTC
>DAHWQF010000217.1 GCA_027334785.1 Acidimicrobiaceae bacterium | reverse complement strand
TCGCCCGTTGGTGCTCGAAGCTTGGCGGCATCGACGACCACGCCGGGCCCATAGCCCCGGCCACCCTGCGCCGCCGCTATATAGCCGTGCCCGGCCACCTCTCCCGCTCGGGCCGGCGCACGAAGCTCCACCTCGTAAAAGACTGGCCCTGGGAAGAGAAGTTCCTCGTCGCGCTCGGCCGCCTGCGCTCCATGGCGCCGCTGCTCGCCTGAGCCACCACCGTCACCAACCGAGCGGAGCGAGGGCGGTAGCGTTACTACAACGCGCCCCGTTTTAGGCCCGCAGTGCCGTCAGGAGCCCAAGAGCTCCATCGAAACGGGCAAATCGCCCAGAGGCGCCTCTCGTCGCCCCTGAGGGCCGTTCCCGTTGGCCGGTACGCAGAGGCGTTTTCTCTCTTTCAGGCCCTCCTGCACGATCGGCCATCCCTAATCGGTGGATTCAGGCTTAGGTGCAAGCGACTACATGTGGACGCGGACGCTTAAGGGCGGCGGGTGATAGGCCGATACAGCGACAATGGGTGTGACGTTGAGGCAGCCTGTGGTGAAGCGCCGGAGCATAGGGCTCGATATCGGCACCTCGGCCGTCAGGGCTGCGGAGGTCGTGGTTGACGGCAAGGGGAGCGAACTTGTGCGGTTCGCTCAGGTGGGATTGCCTACCGACGCGGTCGTCGAAGGGGAGGTGCGCGACCGGGCTGCGGTCGCCCTGGCGCTCAAGCGTCTCTGGGACGAAGGCGGTTTCAGCAGTCGCTCGGTGGTTCTTGGAGTGAGCAGCCAGCGAGCGATGGTACGCGTGATCGAAATGCCTGCGATTGAGGGAAAGGAGTTGCGGTCAGCTTTGCGGTATGAGATCGGGGAGTTATTGCCGATTCCCGTGGAGCAGGCAGTATACGACTACGCCGTCCTAGGGCCTGGCCGTCCGAGCGGGGATGGCGGAGTCACGCTCCAGGTGCTTTTGCTAGTGGCGCAGAAGGACATAGTCCGCGACGAGATCGCGGTTGTAGGGCGCGCTGGCTTGCGGGTTCGCGCCGTCGACGCCTCGCCGTTGGCCCTTCTTCGGGCCGTTCCGGCGCCCGAGGAAGACGACGCTTTGGACGCGGTGGTGTCGCTCGGGGCGCAGTTGGTGGTTGTAGCGATCCGCGAAGGTGGTGTGCCTCGGTTTATGAGGACGGCGACGGTGGCGGCGGAGAGCGAGGAAGTCGTGCACGCGGGCGTGGGGACACATATTGGAGCCGCCGAAGGGCGGGAAGGGAGGCCAAGGGGGAATGGGGCGAAGAGAGTGGACCCCGTGCTTGAAGAGGTTCGTAGCTCGATCGAGTACTTCCTCTCCCACGCACAGGGGGCGACGCTTGCCCGTGTCCAACTAACGGGCGGTGGAGCTAGGGTGGTGGGGCTAGCCGAACGGCTAGCTGCCACCTTAGGCATCCCCGTCGTAGCGGCGACACTCGCTCCCAGTTACGAACGATTGGCGCTGGGTTTGGATGATGAGCAGCTCAAGGAGGCATCGTGGCGTTGGACGACGGCAGCCGGTCTGGCGCTATGGGGTTCAGGCACTAGTGCGCACGCCCCGTCGTTGGTGCCGCCCGAGATCGCCGAACGAGCGCGAGCACGCCGTGTTATGGCTGGTGCCGGGGCCGGCGTGGTCCTAGCGGCCGGTGGTTTGGGGATGCTAAGTCACAGTCGTGTCGGCGAGATCAATAACGCCAGGACGGAGACGAAGGTTGACCAACAAGAGGCGACAAGGCTACAGGCGGAGATCTTCAAACTGCAGTCGCTCGGCACGGTGCAATCGGAGGTGTTAACACGCCGCAACCTCGCCGTTGAGGCGCTGGCTAACGATATCGATTGGGTGGGTTTGGATGGCCGGATTGTGAAGGCCCTCCCTGGAGGTGTAAGGGTGACGCAGGTCAGTTTTAGCACTTCGCCACCGCAGGTCCCTCCCCAAGGCAGTTCGCCGGCCTCGAAGTACGTGGGACAAGTTACGATCACGGCGGACACGACGGGCGGGCTGCCCTCAATCGCAAGCTTCGTCCGGGCAATGACAAGGGTCCGCGGGTTGGCGGCGGTATGGGTGGCGTCGACCAATAGTGCGTCGCAACCCAGTGGGGGGGCTGGTGTGCGGAATGCGTTTACACAGTCCCTGGGAGAGATGCAGTTCTCGGCATCTGCGGAAGTGACCAACGCGGCTCTCAGCAAGAGGGCTGAAGCCCTACCCGGAGGTGCGAAATGAAGTTGGGGAAGCAGGAGCGGATCGGGCTGGCAGCGCTGGGGGCCGTAGCACTGGTCGTGATCGTGTGGTTCGTGGTGTTTTGGCGCCCCGAGGGCGCAAGCCTGCGAGCCGCTCAAAAGAACGAGGCTCAGGCGGCGGCCCAGGTGAGCTCGGACGAAGCCCAGATAGCAACGCTTCGTGCCGACGCTCCTAAGGTAAAGAAGGAGAAGGCTGTCCTCCAGAAGCTTGTACAGGAAGTGCCAGATGGCCCCAGCCTCGACCAGATGCTCGTGACGATAAACCGTGCGGCGTCGGCTGCGGGTGTAACGCTCATATCGGTCGGCACACCCGAGCCGTCTGGTTGGGCTACTTCTCCCGGCCCATCGGCCCCCGCCGTCGCATCGGGGCCCGATAGCCTAAGCCTTGCCCTGGGTGTGAGTGGTCCCCAACCTGCGATCCTGAGGTTTGTCTCGACCCTGGACGCTCAGCCTCGCCTTTACGTCGTCAACTCGTTCACTCTGACAAAGCCGACCAGTAATGGAGGGGCAGTGTCGACATCACTGACCGTCGAGACCTTCTTCGAGTCGGCTGTTTCGAATAATCCCATTTTCCCAGGAAGCTAGTCAAGCGAGAGCTTGAGTAGGGAGCGATGACCAGCATCCGAAGGCATGGCGCGTGTCGTCCTCGTCAGGCGTTGCCCGATGGGGACCACGGCCTAACCCTCATCGAAGTGATGATCGCCGTGATGATCCTGATGCTCGCCATCGCGGCACTGGGACTGGTCATGACGAGGGCCTTCGCCGCCGTGGCACTCGGTCGCCAAAGCCAGCAAGCCACCAACCTTGCCGACGCCATGATCGCTCAGGTTGAAGCGACGGCGTGGACGACCGTAGAAGACGGTCTGCTCAGCACCGATGTGACGTTCACCGGCGACGAGGGCTTGGGAAGCAACATTGTCCCGGGGGCCAGTGGGTACTGCTTTGAGGGTCTCCCAGTGATCGTCGAAGGGACCGCTGGCACGGGCTGCAGTGGGACGAGCAGTACCTGGTACAACTTGCCCGTTCAGGCTAGTTGTGCTTCGTCCGTCGCGCCCAACGTGTCGAGCCCGCTGCTCGCCTCGGGAGGGAACTACTACCTGGTGCACCAGGAGTGTGTCAGCATGAACGGTACCAATTACGAGATCGGCGTGTACCCGACCCAGGTCGGGAGCGCGTCTCCGCAGGTAACGGTACAAATCACAGTGGCGGTGAGTTGGGGGACGGGGACGTCCAGTGACGGCACGACGACCCACGTGAGCGAGTCTGCAATCTTCAGTTGCGGGACGACCTATAACCTAACAAATGGCCTTCCGCCTGGCGGCTGTCCATGAGCACCGAGCACCATTCGAGGATTCCCGCAAAGAGAAGGCTGCGCCGAGGGGGGTTTAGTCTTATCGAACTAATGATCGCCATGGCCATCTTGATGGTGGTCATGGCGGTGGCGATGGCTGCTGTAGCCGAGTCCCAGCGGGGCATCAATACCGTCGTTGCCAGGGAGACAGATGCGACCCAGGCACAATCGTTGGTTGACGCTTTCACCGCCCAGGTCCGCTCGGCGTCGAGTGCCGCCGTGTACGATTGCAGCGGTCTGGTATGCAACCAAGTCTGGTTGTACAACTCCAACCCGCCAACTTATTGGCCGTACAGTTGCACGGTTTGGGCCTATAATTCGTCTGCGGCTCCTCCTGAGCTTGAGGCTTACGTTAGCTCGGCATCGGTCAACCTCAGCACGCCGACGATCGCCTCGATCGCCTCGGCGATGGTACCCCGCCTCCAGTTGCTCGGGGCCACGCCCGTAGGTGGCGGGATGTTCCAGATCTTCACGAACTACCCAGGCCTTGTGGACGTGCACCTCCAAGTGCAGTACCAGAGCAGTACGCTACAAAATGGTGTCCAGGGGGCGAGCAGCGCGTCGCAGCTTGAGGCCGAAGGCGACAGTGTAAATGTCTGGCACTATTCGACGTACACGCCAGGGACGGCGGGGTTGCCGGACCTCGTCCCGTCTGTGCCGGCGAGTAGCTGTTACTGAAAGGAGCTGGGTTGCGCACGCAGGCGATTCCGACGTCCAGCAGGAGGGCTCTAGCAGAGCGTAAGTTGCTCGCGCGCCGCCATGCTCGTGGTGATGAGGGGTCGGCAATGATCGTGGCCCTTTTGCTGGTGGTAATGGTGACTCTGATAGGTGTCACCGCGGTGTCCGAGACACTGGACAGCAACTACCAGGCCGCGGTGACCTTGAAGGCTGTCGATGTCGTTGCGGCCGGGCGAGCGGGAGTCGACGCCGAGGTGGCCAGCCTGGAGCAGGAGGCAAGCACTGGCGAGAGCTTGACCTGCCCGACAGGTGGTCAAGTAGATGGCGCAGGGTCGGGTGCGGCTAACGCGTCGAGTGCCGAGAGCTATACGATGCTGTACTACGCCACGGACACGACAAGTGCAAGTAATGCGGTGAGCGATCTGGCTAGTCCGGCCACGCGGTCGAATTGCCCGGCGACCATCACGGCGCCCGCGGCCAAGACGTGGTACTTGGCGGTAGAGGCGGTGGGGTCGACAGCGTCCCACGCGTACAACACGGCCAGGCCCTCCATGGCGGTCTTGCAGCTTACTCAGGCCGCGAGTAGCAGCTTCAACGATGCGGCGTACACAGGCGAGGATTTCACGCCAAGTGGCAATTTCAATATGTACCTCGGTTCAGTGCCCGCGATGACTTACACGGCTGGGCCGTTGACGTGCCAGAATACTGCGAACTATTTAGCCGGTGACGTGTGGGTCGAGAGCGATTCGTCCAGCCCGGGTACGAGCGGCAGTTGTGTGATCGATGGCAACCTGTACGTGAACGGCTCGCTCAGCGTATCAGCCTCCACGACGGTGGAGGGAACCATCTTCGCGACGGGAAATGTTACGCTGGTGAGCGGCAGCTTTAAGATAGGTGGTATTGTTGCCGATGGGAGCGTGACAATTGATAGCTCGGCCACGACCACCATAGCTCCTTATAATGGGACCTTGGGGGACGGCGATGTCCTGGCCCAAGGAAACATCGAGCTGCTCGGTAATAGCAATGGGTCATCGGTCGCGAATTACGCGTACAGTGCGGGAGGTACCGTGACCAACGCTGGTACGCCGGTGGGTGGCGCTAGCGGCGTTCACCAGTGGCCAGCGGGCTGTACGCTGCCTATTGGCTCTGCGGAGACCTGCGTGGCGGGTGGTTTTGGCCCAATGCTCAACACCCCATTGCCAGCCCAGTCGTTCCCGTCATTGACTTATTCATCCGGGCCCTTCTCGGCTCCGACGTGGACCTACTACAACGATTCCACGGACAATTGCACGTCCAACCCTAACGGGACAGGGCTGGCTAGCCCTGCGGTGTACACTGAGATCGCTGATGCAACAACACCTACCGTCATTAGTACGCCGTGCATAGTGGCGTTCGGCAACGTGACGGGGAGCTCTAGTCAGAAGATCCAGACTGACATCGCGATATTCGCGGGGGGCGGTTTCTGGTTTGATTACGACCAGCCAGTGGTGAGTGGCACCGGAAGTTGTAGTACTAGATCTCCTTGTGAGGCATTCTTTATCGTCCCCTGTAACAGCGCATGCGCGGCCGGGCCGTTCCCCAGTAATGGCAGCGGTAGCTCGTGCCCGACGAAGAAGACCAGCTTCTCATTATCGACGCTGTGGGGCTCGGACCAAGGTGACATATGGATGCAGGCGGGGGTCGATGGGGCGACGGTTCATAGTTTTTTCTACACCCCAAACAATTTTTGTGGTGAGGGGAGCCCAGGAACTTCGGGGGACCCCAATGACGGCCAGATGTATATTGGGGGGAGCGCGATATTGAACTCTCAACTGTTTTTGACCGCTGACACGTCGTTGTTCGCCAAGCTTCCCGGGGCCTCGACGACTTGGAGTACAT
>DAHWQF010000216.1 GCA_027334785.1 Acidimicrobiaceae bacterium | reverse complement strand
TTCCCCAGGGTCGGGTACCAGGTCCGCCCCGGCCGGCTGAAGTCCTCTGACGGGCCTGTGTAGTACATGGTGTCGATCTGCTACCACGAAGCGGTCCCGGGCCACCACCTCCAAGTCGGCCAGGTCCGGTACTTGAGAGACGAGCTGAGCCGGTTCCAGCGGACGACGTTCGTGAGCGGCCACGGCGAAGGGTGGGCGCTCTACGCCGAGCGCCTGATGGACGAGCTCGGCTATTTCGACAAGCCGGAGTTCCGGCTCGGCTTCCTCCGCGAGCAGGTGTTTCGGGCTGTGCGAGTGGTGGTGGACCTCGGTATGCACCTCGAGCTCGCCCTACCCGCCGGCGAGCCCTTTCACCCGGGCGAGGCTTGGACGCCGGCCCTCGGCAAGGAGTTCGTCGACGAGCGCAGCTGCTTCCCACCCGATTTCGCGGCGAGCGAGCTCGACCGCTACCTCGGCTGGCCGGGGCAGGCGATCTGCTACAAAGTGGGCGAACGGGCCTGGCTGGAGGCGCGCGCCGAGGCCCGCCGGCGCCTCGGGAGCGCGTTCGACCTGAAGAAGTGGCACGCGCAAGCGCTCGGTGCCGGCCCCCTTCTTCTCGAGCAGTTCCCTACGGAGCTCGCCGGCGGGCAGGACGGGCGCAGTTAGGGGCGGTCGGCGGCGGTCGGGGTGCCGCAGGGTGGCCTGAGCGGCCGCCGGCACGAGACCGCTCCGAAAACTCACCGACGTGAAGCCGGAGGCCCCACATCCACCAGTCTTTGGTACAAAATGAGCCTGTTTTCTGGTCGATGTGGCTCCTGCCGGCGCACATCGGCCGTTTTCAGGCCACCCTTGGTTAGCGCCCTCCTTCGATCTTCCGGCTGCGCTGGTCGGTGCCCGGCCCGCCGTAGGGGTAGTCGGCGGCGCCTGGGTCGCTCGCATCATCGAGCCTGCCTGTCTCTTCGGGCGAGAGGTCGAGGTCGGCGGCACCCAAGTTGTCCTCGAGTTGTTCGAGGGTCCGGGCGCCCAGGATGACCGAGGTGACCGCCGGCCGGTCCCGCAGCCAATTGAGCGCCACCTGGGCCATGGAGCAACCGCGGTCGCGAGCTACGGCCTCCACCGCGCCGACCACGTCCCAGGTCCGCTGGCGCGGGTTGCGCCGGCCATAAGCTTCCACGCCCCGGTCGGGGTTGTCGCCAAGGCGGGTCGGCCCTGTCGGGGGTTCGTCACGGTGGTACTTGCCGGTGAGCCACCCGCCCCCGAGCGGCGACCAGGGCAGGAGCCCGAGGCCCTCGGCCTGGCAGGCAGGGACGATTTCCCACTCGATCTCGCGCACGAGGAGGTTGTACTGGGGCTGCAAGGTGACAGGACGGGAGAACCCGCGAAACTCGGCTATGTCGACGACCTTTTGTACTTGCCAGCCCGTGAAGTTGGAGAGCCCTACATAGTGGATTTTCCCCGTCCGCACGGCGTCGTCCAACGCCCGCAGCGTCTCTTCGAGGGGGGTGAGCGGGTCGTAGGCGTGGACTTGGTACAAGTCGATGCATTCGACGCCGAGGCGGCGGAGAGAGGCATCGATCGCCCTGCTTAGGTGCCGGCGGGAAAGCCCGAGGTCGTTGGGGCCGGTGCCCGTCGGGAAGCGGCCCTTGGTAGCGACCACGGCCTCGTCCCTCACCTCGGGCGATTTCTTGGCGAGCCAGCGGCCGATGATGGACTCGGACTCTGTGCCGCTGTAGACGTCGGCGGTGTCTATGAGGTTTCCCCCGGCCTCGAAGAACCGGTCCAGCTGGGCATGGCTCCCGGCCTCGTCGGTCTCAGAACCAAAGGTCATGGTGCCGAGGGCGAGCACCGAGACGGCGCAGCCGCTCGAGCCCAGTGTGCGGTATCGCATGATTACTCCTATCTGCCTTGCCTGCCTTTACCGGGGCGTGATGCTACCTCAGAGCCACTGCGGCCCCGTCGTCCCGCGTAAGCGCGCCCTGAGACTGAGGCGCTGGGCCGGCTGCTCTGGGCCGCGGTCGCGCGTCAGAGCCTGACCCGGACCGGGACCGCGGAGGAAACGGTTGTCCCGTTGCCCAGTTGGCCGTAGGAGTTGTCACCCCAGGCCCACACGGTCCCGTCCGCCTCCAGCGCATAGCCGGCGCTGCCCCCCGCGGCGATCGATACGACATGGCGGAGCCGGGCCACGCGCACCGGCTTGGTGGAAGCCTTGGTGGTGCCGTTGCCTAGCTGGCCGTAGGCGTTGCTTCCCCACGCCCACACCGTCCCGCCGGCACCGAGGGCATAAGCGCTTTGCCCTCCGGCGGCGATGGCAACCACGTGGCCGAGCCCGCTCACCCGTACAGGCACTGACGAGGATAGGCACTTGCGTCGCGGACGTACCCCGCACGGGCTGGTCCCGAGGAGACCGAAGGAGCCGTCACCCCACGCCCACACCGTGCCACCGCGGGCCAGGGCGAAGCCGGTGAACGCACTCGCCGCGATCATGACTACCCCTCGAAGGCGCGGCAGACGGAGCGGCTCAGGGCTCGCTGGGGTGGAGAGCCGCCGGCCGAGCTCTGCGAAGGAGTCGTCGCCCCACGCCCATACGGTCCCGCCCTTGCGCAGGGCGTACGCTGTGCTCTCTCCAGCGATGAGGCGCTCTACCCCCCCGAGGCGCGCCATCTGGTGTGGGAAGACCTCGCCGTTCACCGAGAGGCTCGTGCCGAGCTGGCCCATGGAGTTGTCGCCCCACGCCCAAACCCTGCCCCCCTCACCGAGGGCGTAGGCAGAGTAGCCGCCCGCCGCCACCTCAGTCACCCCGCTTAGGTGGCCGATGACTTCAGGACGTCGCTGGCTGTACGCCGTCCTGCCGTTGGCGGCTTGTCCCTGCCCGTCGTCGCCCCACGCCCACACCTTCCCCTCCCCGAGGGCGTAGGCGGTGTTGTCCGAAGCGGCGAGGGCGCTCGCTCGGCGGACCCCCACTACTCGCAAGGGCACGTCAGAAGCAGTGTTGTCCGAACCGTTGCCGAGCTGGCCCTCCATGTCGTCCCCCCACGCCCACACCTCGCCGTTGGCACCGAGGGCGTAGGCGGAAAAGCCGCCGGCGGCGAGCTGGCGCAGGCGCGGTGCCGGTGCCGTCGCGGCTCCTCCGGGTGCCGCCGGCATTGCCAAAGTTGCTGCCAAGATGCCGGCGGCGCCGGCGGCCAAGGACCTCCCGCGGACGGTGCCCGAGCGAGGGGACATCAACCAGTTCCTTGTGCTGGCTGCTGGGGGAAACCCTGGATCCTCGCCGAAGCCGCCTTGTGCCGTTTGAGGCGGTCCGCGAGGGCGGGGTGGAGCAGGCGGCCCTCTTCGACCAGGTTCTTGCCGCCCACGACGGTGTGCCACGCACTGAGCGGCCCGCAGCGGAGCAAGGCCTCGACCGGGTCGGACAGCGCGCCGGCGAAGGCCGTCCCCTCGAGCTTCCAACAGACGAGGTCGCCGGCGGCCCCCGGGCGGAGGACGCCGAGCTCGCCTCGCCGGCCGAGGCAGGCGGCGCCTCCCAGGGTGGCGAGCTCGAGGGCTTCGCGAGCCCCGAAAGAAGCGTCGCCCGAACGGTAGCGGGCCAGCAACATCGCCGTCCTCGCTTCCAGCCACAGGGAGGCCGAGTCTGCCGACGCCGACCCGTCGCAGCCGAGCCCAACAGGAGCCCCGGCCGCCAGTAGCTCGGCCACCGGTGCGAGCCCGGCGGCCAATATCAGGTTGGAGCTCGGGCAGTGCGCCACACCCACTTGAGCGGCGCCCAAGCGGCGTACCTCGGAGGCGTCGGGGTGCACGCAGTGGGCGACCCATGAGCGGGGCGTCATCCAGCCGAGCTCCTCAAACAACTCGACCGGTCGACAGTTGTACTTTTCCAAGCAGTAGGCGTCTTCGTCGGTGTCTTCGGCGAGGTGGGTGTGGAGCCGTACGTCGAGGCGTTCGGCCAGCTCGGCCGTCTCGGACATGAGCCGGCGGCTAACGGAGAACACCGAACAAGGTGCGAGGGCGACGCGGAGCATGGCCCCCGGCGAAGGGTCATGGTATTTGGCCACGGCGTTCTCGCTGGCCACCAAGATGGCGTCTTCGTCCTCGCAAAGGACCTTTGGGGGCAGGCCACCTTCTTCTTCCGACACGCTCATCGAGCCTCGCGTGGGGTGGAAGCGAAAACCGAGCTCTTGTGCTGCCTTTACCTCGGCCGCGAGGAGGTCGCCGGCGCCTTTGGGGTGCAGGTAGAGGTGGTCGGTCGTCGTCGTGCAACCAGAAAGGGCGAGCTCGGCCAGGCCCACGAAGGCCGAGAGGTAAACGGCTTCTTCGTCTACGAGTGCCCAGTGAGGGTACAAGGTCTTGGCCCAACCGAACAGCCTTGAGCGACTGGCGGGGGCAAAGGCACGCGTCAGGTTTTGGAAGATGTGGTGGTGAGTGTTGATGAGCCCCGGTGTTACGACGCAGCCGCTCGCGTCGAGCGTCCGTCGTGCCGGAGGCTCGCTGCCCGTCCTGCCTATGCCTGCCACGACGCCATGGTCGATGGCCACCCACCCGCCGGCGACTTCGCGGCCGCCGTCCATCGTCACCACGAGGTCCGCTCCACCCACGACCAACTCGACCGGGGCGTTGCCGTCCTTCGCCGGCGCCGGCTCGGACATGGTCCAACCTTACACTGGTGTTTCGCTGACCACCTTTCCCTCGCCGGGTCCTTAGAGCAGTAGGTCGAGGGCGCTAGCGAGGCCGATAGCGATTATGGCTACCCGCAGGAGACTGGTCGGCACCCTTCTGGCCACTCGGGCGCCGGCATAGCCTCCTACGAGCGCGCAACCCACCATCAAGCCGGCAGCGGCCCATGCCACATGAGCGCGGGCCACGAAGATTATGACCGCGATCGTGTTGACCATGAGGGCCACGACGCTGCGGAGCCCGTTCACCCTGATGAGCGGTTCGGGGAGGGTGCTGCCGAGCACGGCCAACAGCACGACGCCGAGGCCGGCGCCGAAATAGGCGCCGTAAACCGCCCCGACGAAGGTGCCGGCGTGGAGCACGACGGCGTGAAGGCGCTTGGCAGTGCCCTGTTGGCGGAGCCGCCGAGCGAGGAGGGGCTGGACGGCGAAGAGCGCGCAGGCGGCCAGCAGTAGGTACGGCACGATCACGGCAAAATCGTGGCTCGGGGTCGTGAGCAGCAGGACCCCGCCCGCCACGGCGCCAGCCGTGACCGTGGCCGCCAGCACCCCCAGCCTGCCTTTCTGGTCGCTTACCTCTTGGCGGAAACCGGCCGAGCCACCCAGGTAGCCTGACCATATCCCGACTGTCGAGGTGACGTTGGCCGTAAGAGCCGGGTAACCGACGGCGAGGAGCGCCGGGAACGATATGAGCGTCCCACCCCCAGCTGCCCCATTGACGAAGCCGGCCCCGAGCCCGGCCAGGGTGAGCAGGAGTTCTTGGCCGCCAGAGAGGGTCATGGGCGGTCCAAGACTAGTGGCCTACCGGCGCGCGGCTAGAAGGTGCGTTGGCCGTGCGAAGAGCTGTTATGGCTAAGGTCTCGGGCCATGGTGGCCAAGGGAGCAGGAGGCAGCGGCCGGTGGGGCCTGCTGCTCGCCCCGGGGGCCGGCGCCGGCAGCGACCAGGCCGGCCTTCTGGCCATCGACCGGGCGGCGGCCGGGGCGGGCTTCGTGGTGAAGAGGATGGAATTCCCGTACCGCCGGGCGGGGCGGCGGGGGCCGGACCGTCCGGACGTGCTCGTCTCTACGGTAATAGGCGAGGCAGCCTCACTGGCTGCGTCGGGGGGCGTCCGCCCCGAAAGGGTCTTCGCGGGTGGCCGGTCGATGGGCGGGAGGATGTGCTCGATGGCGGTGGCGAGCGGGATGCCTGCCGCCGGCCTGGTGCTGGTGAGCTACCCGCTCCACCCGCCTGGCCGGCCCGAGCGCCTCCGGACCGAGCACTTCTCGCGGCTCCGGCTACCGTGCCTGTTTGTTTCCGGCACCCGCGACGCCTTCGCCACGCCCAGGGAGCTCGAACAGTGCGTGTCCGCTGTGCCCGGCCCGGTCACGCTGCACTTTGTCGAGGGCGCCGACCACAGCCTGCGCCGGCGGGAGGAGGAGGTCGCCGACGTCGTGACCAGGTGGCTCGTGGCGCAAGCCGTTGCCCGCTCAGGCGGGGCGAAGCACCGAGGGGAGGAAAAAGCTTAGCGCCGG
>DAHWQF010000215.1 GCA_027334785.1 Acidimicrobiaceae bacterium | reverse complement strand
CGGTCACCGACGAGGGGCTCGCCGCGATTGGCAAGCGCCAGAAGGTCGCCACGGTCGTGAAGTCGGTCCGCGCCTTCCATGACCACGGCATCGCGGTGCACGGCATGTTCGTGGCCGGTCTCGACACGGACACGGCGGCGAGCGCAGAGGCAACCGCGGCCTTCGCCCACCGGGTCGGGATCGACACGTTCCAGCTCATGGTCGAGACGCCGTTACCCGGCACGAGGCTCTGGGACCGCGTCGCTGGAGATCGCCTGCTTTCGGACGACTGGTCGCTCTACGACGGCCACCACGTTGTCATGCGGCCGGCGCAGATGACGCCTCTCGAGCTCCAGCTCGGAGTCTTGGAAGCCATGCGCCGCTTCTATTCCTGGCCCACCATCGTTCGCTCCGGCTTGGCGAGCGCCCTCCGCCACCTGCCGGATCTCACCACCGCGGCCCGCCCGGCCCTCCTGAGACGCCTCCCGGCCATCGCCCGGGCGGCGTGGGCGCGCCACTGGGACGAGGTCGGGCCGCTCGTAGAGTCCACGCTTGGGCGACGACCGAAAACCCAGCTCGCTTCGGCGCTCTGGGTGCCGGCGCTCCGTTTTTACGCGCGCCGCCAGCTCTCCGCCTGGTTGGAGCAAGAGCGTTCCCGGGACCACCTTGCGCTCCTCCGTTCGCTGCCCTGACAAAGCCCTGACAAGTAACGTGGTGGGTGAACGATCCTCTTTGGCTGACGGCCGCGCCACCAAACCCTGATCGTGTCAGCGGCTCAGCCAACGGAGCTGCTCACTCGGACCGAGCAGTTCGAGGCGCCGGCGGAGCACGGGGTTGTCCCTCGCTTGGCTGACGTGGCAAGCCACGGCGGCGTGCTGGCGCTCGCGGTCCACCTCCACGCTGAGGTCGATCTCCGTCTCGGCGCGCCCCACAAAAGCCGTCCTGAACTCGCGGTTGAGCTCGCCGGCAACCTTGTCGGGCAAGGCCCAGGCGAGGACCGGCACGTGAGACTTGGCCGCCGCCCCGAGGGCCGCTTCCGTGGCCCGGCAGTGGTCAGGGTGCCCGGTTATGCCGCCTTCGTCGAACACCAGCACCAAGTCCGCGCCCCGAAGGGCCCGCGCGACGACGTGCTCGGCTTCTTGTAGGGGCAGTTCTCCCAGGTGGCCGTCGGGGTACGAGAGCAGTTCGACCTCCGCGACACCGAGCACGTCGGCGGCAGCCCGCAGTTCCTGGGCCCGGACCTCCCCGAGCGGGCGCCCCGTCAGCCCGAGCGTGGACGCCTCGCCGTGAGTGAAACAGAGGACCCGGACCGTCGAACCGCGCTCGGAGAAGCCGGCGAGCAGGGCGCCGAGGCCAAAGGACTCGTCGTCGGGGTGGGCACAAACGGCCAGCACGTCTTGAACTTCGGGAAGGCTCCGGCCCGGCGGCACTGGTGATGCCGCCCCGGCCCTCGCTCGGCCACTCCTGCCCATCATTCGCGCTTGAGCGTGATGGAGAGGTCAGCTTTGATGAGCGACGCGAGGTACAGGGGCCAGAAGAGCTGTCCCCGGCACCAGAACCGCACCATCTCCCCCTCTGATGCGTCAAACTCTCTCGTCGGGCTGGTGCGCCGGCCAATACCTATTTGGAGAGTGTGCCGCCCAGGCTGCAGAGGAAGCTCGACAGTCCCCTGGCTCGAGATGTCGCCCACGAGCTCGCGGTCAAGCAGGATCTCGAATGGACGGCCCCCTTGCATGATCCCGCCCCACTTTCTGGTCAGGCTCAACGTCGCCGGCACCGTCGGGCTCCTTTCCCCTACTGCTGGCCTCGGCAACCCCCCGGTACTTACACGGGCGGCAGGTCGGCTCCGGTGTCCCGTGACGAGGCGTTCCCGGTCGAACAGCAGCGACACGCCCCGCCACCCGAGCCCGTCTAGGACGAGGAGAGCGGCCCCGAGGCCGAGGGCAAGCCCGAGGGTCGGGGCGATCACGTTCAAAGACATAAGGGCGACTAGGGCAAGCGGTGGCAGGCTGGCGAAAGTAGACAACTGCTGGGCGACGCGCACATCGCTCGAACGGGCCGATATGGCGATGCCCACCCAGATCGACCAACCGGCGAGCAGGGGGGTGAACAACAGCTGGACCAGAAGGTGCGAGGAGTCGAAGAGCACTGAGGTCACCCCGGGGTGGGCGAAAGCGGCCGCAATTACAAGGAAAACACCGAACACGGCGTACGCGATCCCGAGCGCCGGGACGAGGGCAGCCAGTGCCTTGCCTACCAGGAACTCCTCGCGCCTGAGAGGAGTGGTCAGCACCGGCTCGAGGGTCCCCTGCTCACGTTCCCCGACTACCGAATAGGCCGAGAGCACCGAGGGCACGATCGCCGGTATCAGCAACATGTAAAGCAGCGAGAGGCCTATCAGTTTGTCGAGCCTCGCGTTCGACGCCGACGCGGGGATGGTGACGATGTCGACAACCGGGAGTGCAATGAAGATAAGCGGCAGCATCGCCATCGTCATGATCACGAAACGGTTGTGCCGGTAGTCGCGCAGTTCCTTGCGTAAGACGGCACTGGCTCGCCCCCAGCTGAAGCTCACCTCCGTTCCACCTCCACGTCATCGTCTATCAAACGCAAGTAGACGTCCTCCAGGGAATGCTGCCTCTCCCCTATCGCGAGCACGTCCGCTCCGGCCGCGACCAGCGAGCGAGCTACGGCTGGGGCGGCAGCCGAAGGCTCAGAGACGCGAAGGATGTAGCTCCCGGGCTGGTCGGAGCTCCAAGCCTCTACCGCTGGGAGGCCGTCGAAGACCTTGCCCGGGTCCGGCAAGGCCGCCAGTGTCCTAACTTCCAGCGCCCTTGTGAAGAGCCGCCGGCGGAGCTCGTCGGGCGTGCCGGTCAAGCGGAGCGTCGTGTTGAAAATCGCCACGCGGTCGCAGAGCCGCTCCGCCTCCTCCAGGCGGTGGGTGGTCAAAAAGACCGTGACAGCGTGCTGGCGAAGGCTGTCGACCAGTTCGTGGACTTCACGGGTAGCGACCGGGTCGAGGCCGGCGGTGGGCTCGTCCAAGAAGACCACTTGGGGGTCGTTGAGCAGCGCCCGCGCCAGGGCGACGCGCTGGCGCAGGCCCTTCGAAAGCGAACCGCACGTGTCGGATGCCCGGCCCGACATGTTCACAGCTTCGAGCGCCCTTCCGATGCGCTGGCTCGAATGTCGGAGACCGTACAAACCAGCGAAGAGCTCAAGGTTTTCCGTCACACTGAGGCGGAGGTAGAGGCCCGGGGACTCGGGCATGACCGATATGCGCCGGCGGATCTCGACGCCGTTGCCCGGGCCGAGCGGTACGCCTGCCACAAGCGCCGAACCCGAAGTCGGGGCGATGAGCGTGCCGAACATCCGCACCGTTGTGCTCTTGCCGGCGCCATTGGGCCCGAGGAACCCGAAGACCTCCCCTCTTGCCACCTCGAGGTTGAGGTCGTCCACGGCCGTGCGGTCCCCGAAGCACTTGGTGAGATGTTCTGCCGCCAGTACCGGCTCGGGGAGTCCCCCCGACGGGGCGGTAAGTGCCGGTGCCGACCGCGGGCCGGCGAGGGAACGAGGTGAAGTCACGGTCTTAAAGTGATATCACTCTGACATAAGGAAGTCAAGACCACGCCGAGGTCGCTTCAAGTTCGTGGGGGGCGCCCCCGGCGGGGCATGGCGCCGATGTGCGGTGGCAGCCTGCCGGCGTCTTCCAAAGCCCTCCGAAGGATGAGCTCTATTTGAGCCGTCGTGCTCCGCAGCTCGTCGGAAGCCCAGCGCGCGAGCGCGTCGTAGACCGCCGGGTCCATCCGCACGAGCACACTTTTCCGCTCGCCCCGCCGCCCTACCTGTCCGTCGGAGCCCCGGGCCTGGCCGTCGGAGCCCCGGGCCTGGCCCAGGACCTGGCGGCCGTCACGCCCGCCGATCTGCACCTCCGCCATGCCCAGGCCTGGCGGCAACGCCACCTCTGTCCTCATTGCGGCCCCCTCGATCGACGGCACCTTGCCCTCATAGTGATATCACGTTTGTCCGGGGCACGGCACCCGGGCGGCGGCGGTACCGCGCAGCCGCGCCAAAAGTTGACCGATGTGCGCCGTCGAAGGCCACATCTGTCTGAAATTTGCGCGCTTTCGCGCCAAAAACTGGTAGACGTGTGCATGACGATTTCACTTCGGTCAGTTTTTTGCGCGGCCCTGGCCGATTGGCGGGCCGCTCTGCCGGGCAGGACCGGTTGATGGTGGCCGGCTCTTGCTACGTGATGGAGTACCGGGCACGGTTCCACTTTGCCGTCCCCCCGATCGTGCTCTGGTCGAGGATCGAGCAGTTCGATCAGTTCGAGCGATGGTGGGGGTGGCTGGGTAGCTTCCGGGCCGAAGGTGAAGGCTTGCGGGAGGGGTCGGTGCTGCGGGGTGTCGTGGCCCCGCCCCTCCCCTACCGGATGGTGGTACAGGTGGAGCTGACCCGGTGCGAACCGTGCCGGCGCCTCGATGCCGACGTGACCGGGGACCTAGCCGGCGACGCCCACCTGCGCCTGCGTTCCGACGGGGAGGGAACGGTGACCGACGTGGAATGGAGCCTGGAGATGCTGCAGAGGCCAATGCGTTGGGTGGCGCGAGTTGGCTACCCGTTGCTCCGATGGGGCCACGACCGGGTAGTCGAGGCGACGGTCGGTTCGTTCGCCTCCGAGCTCGAACGGCTCCAAGTCCCACCGGCCCAGTAGCAAAATAACCTGCGTCGGGCCCAAGCGCCGGCGACCAGCAGGCCCTAGCCTCGTACACGGCAGGTTCTGACCCCATGACCGACCCCAACGAGTTCGCCCGCCGCCTCTTTGACGGGCTGCCGTCCCGCTACGACCAGCTGGCCGAAGTGCTCTCCCTAGGCCAGAACCGGCGCTGGCGGCGGGCGATGGTCGACGCGGTCGTAAATGCGTCGCCGGCCTCGGTACTAGACGTGGCGACCGGGCCGGCCGGCGTGGCGCTGCAGCTCGCCGCCCGTACCGGGGCGAAGATCACCGGGCTCGACCTGACCCTGGAGATGCTGCGCGCGGGGGCAGCGAACGTGGCCCGAAGCGGCCACTCGCACCGCGTGTCGCTGGTGGCGGGCCGGGCCGAGCAGCTGCCGTTCCGCGACTGCACATTCGACGCACTTACCTTCACCTACCTGCTGCGCTATGTGACCGACCCTGGTGCCACCGTCGCTGAGCTGGCGCGGGTGGTAAAGCCGGGAGGGGCGGTGGCGGCCCTCGAGTTCTACGTGCCGGCGGGCCCGCTGTGGCACCCTCTCTGGCTTTTGTACACCCGCCTGGTGCTGCCCGCCGCCGGCTACGCCACGGGCGGCAGAGAATGGTTCGAGGTGGGACGCTTCCTCGGGCCGTCCATATCGGCACACTGGCAGCACTACCCGTTGTCGTGGCAGGCCGAGGCGTGGGGACGGGCAGGCATCGTGGACGTTGGCTGGCGCTTGATGAGCGTCGGCGGAGGGGTGGTCATGTGGGGGACGAAAGCTTGACTCCCAGGCAACGAGCCGCCTGGTACGCACCAGCACGGGGGCCGTGGAAAGACTGGGTCAGCCTGCTGCACCCGCCCTACACGGCCTGGCACCTCTCCTATGTGCTGATAGGGGCGGGCCTCGCGCCCCGGCTCTCGGTGGGGCGCCTCGTGGCGACACTGGTGGCGTTCGGCCTCGCTGTGGGGCTCGGCGCCCACGGCCTCGACGAACTGCGAGGCCGGCCGCTCGGTACTTCCATACGGCCGCACCTGCTCGTGGCCGTCTCGGCGGCGGCCATAGCGGGCGCAGTGGTCCTCGGTGGGTTCGGGGTCGCCCGGGTCGGATGGGGACTGGCCATTTTCATAGCGGTGGGCGTGGTGCTCGTGGTCGGCTACAACCTGGAGTTATGGGGGCTGCACAACGACATCTGGTTCGCGCTCGCCTGGGGCTCTTTCCCGTTGCTCACTGCCTATTACGCGCAGGCTGGCACCGTGCGCCCGGCGGCGGTGGCCGGGGCGCTGTTTGCCTTCGGCCTTTCCAAGGCGCAGCGAACCTTGAGCACCGAGGCCCGCGACCTTCGCCGGCGGGCGGTGCAAGTCTCGGGTGAGAAGACCTATGCCGACGGGAGCCGCCGCACGCTGTCCAGGGAGTCGCTTTTGCGACCGGTGGAGGCGAGCCTCATGGTCCTTTCGGGGTCGACCTGCGCCCTCGGGGTGGGCATG
>DAHWQF010000214.1 GCA_027334785.1 Acidimicrobiaceae bacterium | reverse complement strand
TTAGGCCAAGGGAGGCACCGTGCAGGGAGGCGGCGTGGGCTCCAACTGGGGGTGTGCGGCAGGCTGCGAGCTCGGTCGCCAGGATGATGTACATTGCGTGCGACCAGAGGAGATCCGCGGCCGGAGGGCCCCAACGGTGGGCCCACTCCCGGTAGGTATTGGCGTCGCGTTCCTCTCCCCCGAACTGCTCGCCGAGACGCCCCTCGTCGTCGAAGCGTGCTTCGACCCACGAGAGGCAACGCTCGGCGGCGGCCAAGTCGCCGACGCTGGTGTAGTACCAACCAAGCGATGCCGTGAGGACCGGCCAGGCGCCGCCCCCGTAGTAGGTATCGGCGGGGTTGCGGCGGACGCCCCCATCGAGGTCGAGCTCTGCCAAGATCCGCGCCACGGTCTCGACGAAGGCGGGATCGTGGAGGGGGACGACATGGAACGGCACACCGAGCCAGAGAAGTGCACCGTCGACGTCCCCGCTGTGGTCGGACTTGCTAAAGTACCCGTCCGGCCGTGCTCGGCCGAGCACAGAGGCTCGTACGGCCTCCGCCTGCTCGGCCAAGGCGCCGTCCTGGAGCATGGCCGCGGCTGAGCGCAGGCCGGCATAGACGCAGCCGAGGGTCGCCGTATGCACGGAGCCACCGTCTTCTTCCCAGACATCGAAGCACGGTGACGTGCCGAAGGCAGCAAGGTACCTGGCCGTGCTTTTCACCGCGGGGACGAGCCTGGCGGGCAAGGCCAGCCCGCCGGTGGCCTCGATGTGCTGGTGCAGGGACCAGAGCCAGGTGCCATAACCATCGACCTGGAAGTTCGGCCATTCGTCCTCTACCACGGCGCCCTCCAAGCTGAACCTCGCCGGTGGCATCACCCTAGGCTCGACGGGCAGGCCGGCCGAGAGCCGCTCCAGGGCTGCCGAGATGAGAGGCATGGCCCGGTCGATGGAGCGCGCGCACCAGTCGTGGAAACGCCCCGCAGCTTCGGCCTCGCCAGCGCGGTCGAGCGCATAGGCGGTGAACGAACCATCGCGCAGCCAGCAGAACTTGTACTGCGCGAAGTCGGGCGAAGCGACGAAGGCACCGCTCTCGTGCTGGTAGCGGAGGATCCTCTCCACCGACCGCTCGACCCGCGAGGTCGTGCGACCAGACGCCGGCCGGGCCTCTGTTCCAGTCTCGTTCATACAACATACAAAGTAGCCCAAGGGCGGAGTACTGTCAAGTGCCCCACCCGACTAATCAAGTGCACACGGGCAGGCGCTTACGTTTTAGGGCTTTCGGCCCCCGTCGGGCAGGGACCAAAAGGCCCTGGCTTCTCCTCCATGCATCAGTCAGTCAACGACCAACGGGCGAATGGTTCGTGCAAGTGCTAACCTAACTGACGTGAGGGACGGCAGCGTAAGAGGTGGCGACCTCACTCGCATGTCGGTGCCGGCCTTCCTCGGGCGAAACGGCCCGGCGTCGCGGGCCGCCATGGCATGGTCCCTACCTGCCACGTCCGCCGCCTCCCGAGGTGCAGTCGTCTTCGTCGCAGGCGTGCTGGCCGCGGCGCTCTCTCTTGTGGCTCCCATCCCGGCCTCTGCTGCCACCGCCGCGTCCTGGGGTAACCCCGGCGTCGTTAGAACTGGGCTGGTGCTCGCCAGTATCAGCACCGCCAAGTCCCGCTACGACCCGGGCGACACCGTCGTAGTGACGGTGGACGCCACCAACGACACGGGCAGCAGCATCACCGGCGGCACGGTCACCTTGTACGCCATGCACCTACAGACGCCGGCCGCCCGGCCCATCTCCCGGCCGCTCAGCGTCAGCAACGGCGCGTCGTTGGTGCTCACCTTCTCCTGGGCCGCCCCGCCGGCCGACTTCACCGGCTACATGCTGACAGCCGTGGCGACGAATGCTTCCGGCACGCCGCTCGACTCCATCAACGATGCCGTCGACGTCTCGTCGTCGTGGGCCAGGTTCCCTCGCTACGGGTACATGACCCACAACAGCTTCGGCAACCCGGCCGTGACGCCGTCGCAGGCTGCCTCGATCATGAGCGACATGGTCCGCTACCACATCGACGGCCTCCAGTACTACGACTGGCAGTACGACCATGACGAGCCTCTGTGCGGGACCGTCAGCTCGCCTTGCGCATCATGGACCGACGACGGCAACCAGGAAAGGGTCTACGCATCGGCTGTCGAAGACCTGGTCAAGGCCGGCCACGCCGACAACATCGTAGCTATGGCGTACAACTCCATTTACTCGGCAGACAACGGCACTTGCTGTCAGGCCCCCAGCTACTTGGGCCAACGCCTCGGTATCAGCCCCACCTGGGGCATCTACACGGGCACGGACCACACGACGCCAGCAGCGTTCTTCCAGTGGGACTACATGGACCCTAGCAACCCGGACTGGCAGCGGTTCATCATGGACCAGGAGATGAAGGCGATCAAGGCCTTCAGCTTCGACGGCTTCCATGCTGACAGCTTCGGGGACCTCGACACGGTCGACTACACCTACAACGGCAAGCCGGCGGGGGTCAAGTACGACCCCTGCACAACCGACACCGTCAACGCCAACAGCACAACCCCCGTCCACAACGTGGCCGGGTCGCCGACCTGGGTCAACGGCACCTTCCCCTCGTTCTTGCAGTACGCCAAGAGCGTATTGGCCAACAAATACCTTATATTCAACCCTGTCACCTATGACCACGCCCACTGCGAGGCCAACACGAGCCCGGTCAGCGTCCTTTATTCGGAGCTGTGGCCGAACAACCAAGACCAGTACTGGAGCTACAACGACATAAAGCAGGCCATCGACGAGGGTTCGGAGGAGAGCGCAGCCGTGAGCCCGGACCGCCAAGGCAAGTCGCTCGTGGTCGCGGCGTACCAGGACTACTCACCCAGTGGCGGGGGGACCTTCGACACCCCAGACGTCCTCCTGCTCGACGCCACCATCTTCGCGAGCGGCGGGAGCCACATAGAACTGGGCGACAACGGCCTCATGCTCGACAACCAAAATTTCACCGTCGGCGCCACACCCGTGCGCGCTTCACTGGCCCAGTCGGTGCAGGACTACTACAACTTCCTCACCGCCTACGAGGACCTCCTCCGCGACGGCCAGCACAACACCTCTCAAACCGTTTCCATCCAGGGCCAGACCGTCAGCAGCCGAGCCGCCCCCAACAGCATCTGGGCCTTCACCAAGGCCGGCTCCAGCCACGAGGTCATCCAGCTCATCAACTTCGACGGCGAGAAAAGCGTCGCCTGGCAAACCGGCCCGTGCAGCGATTGCACCGAGATCACCTCGCCGCACCCGGTACCGAGGCAGCTGAGCAATGCCCGGGTCAAGTACTACTACGTCCACCAGCCCAAGGCCGTCTTTTTCGCCTCACCTGACTACAACGACGGTACTACCTACCAGCTACCCTTCACGCTCGGCAGGGACACCAAGGGCGCGTATGTGTCGTTCACCCTGCCGAGCCTCAGCTACTGGGACATGGTGTACATGAGCAGGACTGGGCCAGGCAACGCTCCCATGCTCCCCGGGACAACCCGCCTACGATGACCACCGTGCCTGCGGGGATTACTATGGACGGGGCCAGGTCCGCTTGTGCCCATGTTTTTGCTTGGCTTTACAACAGCGTACCAGTCAACATCCCGCGTTGGAACGCCCGTTGAGAGGCCAGGAACACAAACAGGGGCGGAGCTATCGAAATCCAGCTAGCCCCCAGCGAGGCCGTCCCACCAGTACCGAGGGCAACGATCAGAGGCAGTGGGTAAAGCGCCTGGTTGTCTAACAAGGTGGCAGCAAGCGGGACTTCGTTCCAGACTTGCACCACGACGAAGACCGCGACCGTGACGAGCGTGCTTAGCGACAGGGGGACGAACAGCCTTGTAACGATACGTAGCGACGATGCGCCGTCGACGCGCATGCTTTCGACGTAGCCTTCGGGCACCGAGGCGAAGGCCCCACGGAGGAAGAAAATTGCGAGCGGCAGATTGGCAGCGACGTACAGGAGTACCAGGCCTAGGCGGCTGTCCACCAAGCCCAACCACGACATCTCCTGGTACTGCGGCAGGATGACGAGCGCTCCCGGCACCGCCATGGCGAAGAGCACCACTACGAACAAAGCCGACCGCAGCCGGGATGTCCCCCGAGCCAAGACATAGGCCGCCGGCACCCCCAGGAGCACTGTGCCGAGCAGCGTAGCGACCGTCAGCACAGAGCTGTTCAGTAGGCCCGAGGCGACGACAGACCAAGGCAGGGCAAGGTCAGGGTGCAGCGCACCGCCGGGCAGGCCACCGACCAGCGGCAGGAGCGTCACGACCGCGGCAAGACAGAGCACCCCGGCCTTCGCCCGACGGTCCCATTGCACTGACCGCCTCAGGGACCGCCAGAAGTTCAACCTGGTAACCCCAATGTCCCCAATTGACACAGGAGGAGTTGTACCTGCGCTCCTGGCCCCGGCGACGACGGGGGCGCCCCGGAAGGTGGCACTTACTATCTCCACGAGCCTCCCGGGTAGGCCCAAGAGCTCTCCGGAGAACACGTCGGGCCGTCGTCGCAGCATGAAAAAACCGCCCGCTGCGACCACAAGCAACGCAGCACCGGTGATCGTGCCCAACGCCGACGCCTGCCCGAAGTCGAAGTACTGGAAGGCGAGTGTGTTGTCGTACGTGGACGCGAGCTGAGTCGCGTTGGCTGGGCCGCCCTGGGTCAGCAGGGCTACTGACGTATAGGTCTGTGCCTCGCCAAAGATCCGGAAGATAGTTACGAACACCAGCATCGGCCACACCGCAGGGACCACGACGCGCAACCAGAACGACAGGCCGCGCGCGCCGTCCACCCGGGCAGCCTCGAAGACCTCGTCGTTGCAGGTGCCAAGAGCTGCCAGCATGAAAAGGAAGCACCAAGGTAACCCTTTCCAGACACCGACCAGCACGATCACGACAAACGCCAACGTCGGGTCCTGGAGCCAAAGTACGAGCTGGTGAGAGCCGAACACGTCCGCCCGGAGCGTGTCTAGGACGCCGCCGGCGTTGAAGAACCCGAGCACCAGCGTTGCCACCGATGCCCATGGCACGGCCAGCGGTACCACGTAGATGGCCGTCAGAAGGCGCTTACCACGCCTGACGCGCGACACGACCCACGCGCCAGCGAGCCCGATGCCGACTTCCAGTGGCACGGTAAGGGCCACGTAGACCACCGTGTTGACCAGCGCCGACCGAGCCGTAGCATCTGCCAAGACGGCTGAGTACTCATGGAGCCCCGCCCACGCGTCCGGGCGGACGTCGTGCCAGTAAAAGAAGCTACCGACGGCCTGCTGGACAAGCGGCTCGAGGGCGAACGCTGCCAAGAAGGCGAACGCTGCCCAGGCGGCGACGGGAAGTACGAGCCCGTGACGAGACTTGGCCAACCTAAGAGGGCTGATACGGGTCATCGTTGAGGCCTACGCTGTTGGAGGAACCTGAGTTCCTCCCGTCCAAACCCTTGAAGTGGCGGCTCAAAGAGGCGGCCCTCTCCGCGCGGATAAACACCGGGACCGTCTCGAGGGGTGCCCGGCGGACAACGACCTCTGGGCCACTAAAGCGCTCGTCGGACCACGGGTCCACCCACTCGCCAGCAGGTAGGTACACGTCCCGGGCAAGGACCCCTTCTGTCGTGACCGGTGCAACCAGGATGTCGTCCCCGAGAAGGTACTCGTCGGGGAAGCCCCAGATCCGTTCGTCGTCGGTCTCGAACATCAGGGCGCGCATGAGCGGGAGACGCCGTTCGACCGCGCTCTGCCCCTGCTCTATGAGGTAAGGGAGCAAACGCTCCCGCAACTGGACAAAGCGCCCGAAGATGGTCAGTGCCCGCATGTCGCCGTTCCGTTCGGCAACGTTCCACTGGGTGCGGTCGCGCAATGGCTTCCGATGGTGGTTGTACTCCGAGTGGTACTGCATGATCGGGCACAGCGCCGCCATGGCAGCCGATCGCAAGTAGAGCTCCGCACTCGGCACCTCACCGGAGAAGCCGGCAAGGTCCCACCCCCAGAATGTGATACCGCACGCGCCGGCGCTGAGGCCGGCGGAGATCGACGCGCGGAACGCCGCCCAGGTCGAGTCCTCGTCGCCAGCCCAATGGCACGGGACGGCGCCGGCGCCGGGGGCTTTGTAATAACCCGGCGCATCATATAACCAACTATCGCAGGCGCGCTTTCACGCGGGAAC
>DAHWQF010000213.1 GCA_027334785.1 Acidimicrobiaceae bacterium | reverse complement strand
AGGGTCTTGGGCAACGCATTCACAACGACGGACTAAGAACCGGTCCCGCTCCGGTACGGGACCTTTGACCCTAGTGTACAGAGGGTCATGAAGAAGTGTGACAAATATTTCTGGTACTTCGGTAGCGCCCTTTGACGCCTGGAGCGGGCGGCGACCGTAACGAAAAGCGCCAGGCGGCACTGCGTTTTGGGTGAGCTCTCGGAACCAGCGTTCCATTAAGTTGGGCATGAGCTCGAGGCCTGCGGACGATCTCGGTCACCGGTTGTCTCCGCCGTGGTCATCGCCCTCTGGGGGCTTTCGTGTTCGCGCACCGTAGCGAGCGCGTGGCGGCTGCGGAGCTCCGTGGCCATGGTTGCGTGCACCGCCTCCAGCCCGGCCCGGACGTACCGACGGAACATGTTCACGGAAATGCCGAGCAAGCGGGCCGCCTCTCGTTCGCGCCGACCACCGAGCAGAAGGGCGATCGCCTCTTGCTCATGGGGTGAGAGTGCACCCGCGCGAAACGGCCCCGGCTCAACGGCCGACAACGCTTGGCGTCCTTCGTCCGTCCGGTGGACATGGCCCGCCAAGGCCCGCCATAGTCGAGGCGGGCAGGTGTGGGTGAGCTTAGGGTCCTGGCACACGTCGATGAAGGCACTGATGACCGCCTGCTGGGCGCCCTCCGGATCGCCCGAGTTCAAGTAGGCGAGGGCATAGAGCGCATCGAGATGGTCGAGGATCCCTTCGGCGGGCCGGCTGCAGCGGCCTCTTGGCGCTGGGCACCTGATCGGCGCGACAGCGTCCGGTCGCCATCGGCAGGCGCGAGCAATCGGGGCGGACGGGGCCAGAGAAGCGTCGGGGACACCCGGCGTCCAGTTGAGAAGGCGGGAGGGTGAATGCAAGCGCCGCGCTTCGAGCCGACAGCAAGTAGACCCCCGCTCGGCGAAAGAGCGCAGCCGCCAGAACTGCCATCGTGGAACCATTTTCGCTACTCCTGTTCCTGGTGCCTTTCGAGCATGGCGCTCGATGTCGCGTTACCGGGATCTAGAGCAACGGTGGGGGCCGCTGGCCTCGGCTGCCGAGCGTAACACCAGCAGGATCGCGCCGCAAGCGCCACGCACTCGATCTGCCACTCCTTGGCCGCTACTCCTTGGGCGCCACTCCTTGGCCGCCAGGAGGCGCTGGGCACCGAGATCTCTGGGATGAGCCTTTGTCGGCGAGGGGGTGAATGACACCTGACCATCCGACACGGAGGCCGCAGAGGCGACCAAGGAGCGCTACGCTACGCGTTCCCCTTCGGCGATTTCAGAAGAGTGGACCAGGTGCGAGAACGCGGGTTCAGGACATCGAGGCGGACCCACAGACGCCAGGGGTACCAGTCCGCTTGCATAGGCGGCGGCCCGCTCGTTGTCGAACTGGACGCTGACCGCCAGTACCAGCCCGACTTTAGAACCGGCCCAATGCCAGGCTGCGCCAAAGTGCAGTGCCTGCGACGAGGCGGTCCCCACCCCTGCGAGCGGCGACGATGACGGGCTCTCAAACGAGCACTACGGACGGCGAGAGGGCGACCCACAATGGGCCGCCCTTTGGTCGTCGCTGGCCGCTGTGGCGGGCTTGGGGGACCGCGGTGAGCCGGTTCCGACCTAGGCGGCGTCATCCTCTGCGCCCGTAACTCTCGCCGCGATCGCAGCCCTCAGGCGAAACCAGCCAGAGCGGCCGCTACGGTGGGCCGTGCGGGGTGCCGCCAGCGCCAGGCTGCATCAGCGGCGGGCAAGACGGCGCCCGCTCGGGGTAGAGGGCGGGGTGTAGTTGAGCTCGAAGTGGTGGTAAAGAGCTGACTCGTCTGCCTGAGAAAGCTCGTCGCCGTGCAGGTCAATGTCGGGGGCGGAGCGGACCTGCTCCTTGGTCACCGCGACTACCAGGCTATCGGGGCCGACGCGGGCACCGCCCAGGGGCACGAAGGTCAAGTGACGGCCGATGATGCCTTCCTTGACGGTACCGAACTGAGGCTGGTCGGTCTCGACGTCGACGTACACCTCTTGGAGCTTGCCGATCTTGTCGCCTTTGCTGTCGACGAGCAGCTTCCCCCGCCATTGGGCGGCGCTCCAGCTGGCGTGGCCCTGATCTCGGGACATGCCGGTCTCTTGGGACGCGCCGACCTCTTCGTCTCCAATCTCCGGCTCGCCTGCCTGGTCGCCGGGCCCGTCATCCATGAGCTCACTCATGACATGAGCCTGCGACGGCTGGCCCCAGGGTCATTGTGTACCGGGGCCAGCACCAGGTGAGCTGTTCGATGGCCACCGGGGTGTCGGGCTCGGCCAATCGGACGCCAGCGTGCCGGGCGTTCGCTGCGGAAACAGTCGCGGCCCGCCAGATATGACAAGCCGGTCCTTATGCTCCGCAGAAATCGAGTTGCGCTTTTTCTCACAAGTACCTCCACTTCCCTCTCAGGCGTCGCCGGGGACCGGGGCAACAGTGGTGCACCACGAGGTGCTCCCAGATAGAGTGTACGGCCTGCCGTTGATAAGGCGGTGGCGCGGTGCGCTCGTCGTCATTGCAGTGGCAAGTGACAACGGTTTCTCGCCACCGGGCAGCCGTGTTCAAGGTATCGGCATCAGGCGATACCCCTCGTGATGTTCTTCGCCATCCAGCGCACGCAGGGCACGGCACAGGCTGCAACTCAACGGAAACTAGACGAGCTGATCCGAGCTCTGGCCCTGCAGGCCCTCGAGCATTGCAGGCCACCTTGGTGACAAGATCTCGCCGGCGCAACCGTCGGGGACCTGCTCTAACACGGCGTGGAGCTTGTTGGCCTCTCGGGTGCCGGCGCCAGCCAAGTCCTTGCGCCGGCGAGCGGTACCGGCGCGCAAGGTTTGCTTCATCGCCAGGTTATTGACGCTTGACGGGGTACACTTTGGTGCGGAGCGCTTCGCTGCGCCCTGTGTCCCCGGTCCCCGGGCACGCCTGGAGCAAAGCTGAGGCCGACTGTGAAAGGGCCGACTGTGAAAGGGCGGCGCAGCCCTGTTCGTTCGAGGCCCGTGGTGGGAAAAGACCGAGGTGTTCCTTTGGGACATCTGGACATCTGTCCTGGAATGGAAAGAGGTACCGTTAAATGGTCATCGTGCTGGCAACTATTGGAAGGCCTGGGCCGGAGGATTTGGGGGCCCCGGCGGGCCGGCGGCCCGAGCGGCTTCAAGAAGTTCGCGCACAGATCCGTCCGGACTTCGATATCTGAATCACGCATTGCAAGGGTACAAAGAGCCGAGTAGGCAGGCTAAATTGGACGGGCGCGGCCGACAGGTCTACAGTGGCCGCGACGGGACAACGGCCCCCGACGCCTCGACGCTTGGGGTTATCGCAACGGCCAGAAAGTTCCTCAGGCCACAGTCACGGTCCCTAACGGTCTGCTCCGCCTCAGCCCACGTTCGGCGTATCATCGGTACTGAGCCGTGAGTGAGCCAGGCGGCGGGCGCCGAGAACGGATCCTTGGCCTGCTCGTCGGTCACGGGGCCGGCGGTTTCGGGACCAAGCGCCTGTGCCAGGTCTGCGCCGAGGCCACCGGCACTAGCGGCGCTGGCCTCATGCTTATGGGGGCTGAGGTCCCCCATGGCTCGCTGTGCACCACCAACAAGATGAGCGACCTGATCGAGCAGTTGCAGTATGCCATGGGCGAGGGGCCGTGCATCGATGCCTACCACCAGGACAGGCCCGTGCTCGAACCGGACCTGGACCGCCCGAGAACGCCCCGGTGGTTGGCGTTTGCCCCGCCGGCCATCGAGGCGGGCGTGCGGGCCGTGTTCGGCTTCCCGCTCCAAGTAGGAGCGGTCCGCCTCGGGGCGCTCAACCTGTGCCGTGACCGCCCGGGGCCGCTAAGCGACGACCAGCACGCCAACGCCCTCGTGATGGCCGAGGTCGCCGCTCAGGCCATCTTGGTCCTCCAGACGGGTGCACCACCTGACAAGCTTGCTCCCGCGCTGGAAGCGGGTGCCGACTTCCACTACGTCGTGCACCAGGCCGCGGGCATGGTCGCCGCCCAGCTTGAGGTCAGCGTCGGCCAAGCCCTAGTCCGGTTGAGGGCCTACGCCTTCGGCAACGACCGTCCCCTTACCGAGGTGGCCAAGGACGTGGTGGACAAGAAGCTGCGCTTTGACCCCGCGAGCGGCGAAAACGACCCCGTCCCCTAAACTGAAGCCCGGCCTCGTCAATGGTCCGCGAGCTGCCGGCCAGCAGCCGGCCAGCTACCATTAAAGCTATGTTTGTCGCATTTATGTCTGAGCCTAAGGTCCGCCTTTAGAGCCAGGGAACGCCGGCATGGCCAATGCCGATGTGATGGGAGGTTCAGTGCCCAGGGAAGCGCTGCTGGCCAGGGCGCTGGTGGAGCTGGCGGACACGCTGGTGGCCGACTTCGACGTTGTCGAACTGCTGACCAGGCTGGCCGACCGCTGTGTCGAGGTGCTGGGCGCGGGGGCGGCCGGGCTCATGTTGGCCGGCCCCGATGGCGAGCTCCGGGTCATGGCCTCCTCCAGCGAGGCCACGCGGGTGTTGGAACTGTTCGAGCTGCAAGCCAAGGAAGGACCTTGCCTGGACTGTTACCGCAGCGGCAAACCGGTAATGGACCAGGACCTCGCCACGCCCACCAGCCGTTGGCCGCGTTTCGCCGCCGAGACCCTAGCTGCCGGATTCCACTCCGTCCAGTCCTTGCCCATGCGATTGCGGGGCACTGTCATCGGCGCCCTGAACCTGTTCCAGGTGGGTACGGGTGAAATGCCAAGAGCCGACATCGAGGGCGCCCAGGCCTTGGCCGACGTTGCCACTATTGCCATCCTCCAACACCGCGCCGCCCTCGAAGCCCAGGTCCTCAACCAACAGCTCCAGCATGCTCTCAATAGCCGCATCGTGATCGAACAAGCCAAGGGGATGGTCGCCGAGCGGGCCGGCCTCAACCTGGAGCTGGCGTTCTCGGCCCTGCGCACCTACGCCCGCAACCACAACTTGCGTCTCGTGGACGTGGCGAGAGCGGTTATCGACGGCTCCCTGGCCCCATCTGTGCTGCGCGCCAGGCCGAGCCTGTGAATGTCCAGCAGCGGCTGGTGAGACCATGGATCATGGGCTTGCACCCTTCTCGCTTCAATGCCGGCCCCGAACGGGCGCTACGCCAGACAGCCTGCGGGATTGGCCTGCGCAACGGGACTGTGGCAGGCGAGGCCTAATCAATCAATCGTGATCCTCAACAACATCCACCGGAGGGAGGTCACGCACCTCGTCCTTGGTGAGATTGAGCCGGACGCCATCGTTGACGTCTTTGACGGCGCTTATCGGGATGGCCACCCGCTTCTGGCCCCAGAGATGGCCCTCGTCGAGCAATACGTGGGTGACGCAATGGTCGCCGGGGTGGACGACCAGTCCCTGCACTCGCCCGATGGCGCCATCGGTGGCAAATACGTGGTCGCCCCGGTGCACCTCGACCTCCCCCACGGGCACGCGGTCATTGGTGATGACTTTGGCTGCACTGACGCCCATGCCCAGGTTGCCCACGCCGCCCATGCCCAGGTTGCCCATTCCCACGTTGCCCATGCCGCCCATGCCGTGCGACCCCATGCCGAGCCCGTAGTAGGGCCACGAGAACATTTGGTCCTGGCCATACCCGGAGCGGCTGTACCCGCCCGGGATGAACTGCGTCTCTTCTGCTTCATCGAGCTTCTCGAACTCAGCCTTGGTACAGGACAGCCTGATGCCGTCGGTCGTCGAGGCGGCGAGGTTGATCGGCACGAGGCGGCCTCTTTGCCGGCCGTGCTTCGGTTCGACCACGAGGTGGGTCAGGGCGCGAGCAACGGGGTCGACGACCACGCGTCTCAGCTCGCCACAGGCACCATCGAGGCAAGAGACCTCGCTACCGATCGTGAAGTCTGTCGGTCCGGTCATGATTGACTTCCTTTCACGGCTCATAGAGCCAACTTGATTGCTTCGAAGGTCCTGCTCTCGTGGGATGCGTAACCCTTTACTATCTCGACCAGGCTGGGATGAAGTCGTGGCGGCCTCTGAGCTTGAGGTCTACCTCCGACCAGGCCTCCTGGCTGGCCTTACGGTGCGCCAGGCAGGTTGGCTCTTGGCTGCCCAGCAGGATGTTGGGCAGGGGCGGATGGCCGTTGGTGAAGTGGGGAACCAGTTGGCCGGTATGGTAGAAGTCCAGCGCCGCCGGAATGTAGTAGCCGCCCTCATCCCAGAAATA
>DAHWQF010000212.1 GCA_027334785.1 Acidimicrobiaceae bacterium | reverse complement strand
GCCACCCAAGGACTGTGAGCCCAAAGTCGGGCTCGGGAGGTCTAAGGGAGATATGAAGGCCCTCCAGGTCGAGCGTTCTCTAGCCCGCTTCGCCGCGGCGCGCATCGCCTCGGGTTGGAAAGCGGGGGCCGGTGGGCGGGTGGGGCCCCTCCGGCTAGTGGACGCCGACCCGCCGGCGCTGCCCGGGCCGGGCTGGCTGCGGCTCTCGCCGCGGCTCTCGGGCATCTGCGGGAGCGACCTGGCCACGGTCGATGGGCGTTCGTCGCGCTGGTTCGAGCCCCTCGTCAGCTTCCCCTTCGTGCCGGGCCACGAGGTCGTAGCGGACACGGCTGGCGGCCGCCGGGCGGTGGTGGAGCCTGTGCTCGGCTGCGAGGCGCGAGGTATCGACCCACCCTGCGCACCGTGCGCGGCAGGACGGCGCCGGCACTGCACCAACTTGACGGGAGGGCACCTCGCGCCCGGGCTCCAGACCGGGTACTGCCGCGATACGGGCGGAGGCTGGTCACACTCCTTCGTGGCCCACAAGAGCCAGCTCCACTTCGTGCCCGAAGGTATGCCCGACGAAGCTGCTGTCCTCGTCGAGCCGGCCGCCTGCGCGGTGCACGCCGCGCTCGGCGCGCCCTTCTGCAGCGCCGGCCCAGGAGACGAACCTGTGGCCGTGGTCATCGGAGCCGGGACCCTCGGCCTCTGCGTGATCGCTGCACTGGCTCGCTGGCGCGAAGACGTCAGCCGGCTCATTGCTGTGGCCAAGTACCCTCACCAGCGCGAATTGGCAACCAAGCTGGGGGCTACGTCGGTCGCCTCACCTTCGGAGGTGCGCCGCGCCGTGAGGCGGGCCACGGGCTCGTGGATGCTCGGCAACGGCCAGCTCTCTGGCGGTGCCCCCCTCGTCATCGACTGCGCCGGCACCGCCGAGTCGCTCGCCGCGGCCCTGGCCGTGGCCCTGCCGGGCGGCTACGTGGTGCTCGCCGGCATGCCGGTGCCAGCCAACACCGACCTCACCCCGCTCTGGCAACGCGAGGTCCACCTGGTGGGCTCCTACACCTACGGCCCCGAACCGGCGCTGGGCGGCCGGCACAGCTTCGACCTGGCCTTCGAGCTTGCGGACGCGGCTCGCTTGGAACGCTTAGTCTCAGCAACTTACCCTCTCGAGCGTTCGGCGGAAGCAGTCGAGCACGCTGCCAGCGCAGGCCGGCGGGGAGCTGTCAAGGTTGTCTTCGACATGCGAGGAGAGCCAAGGAGGCTTTCCTACCTGCAGGCCCCCGACCTGCAGGGTGAAGGTTCGGGGGAAAGTCCGGAGCGCCTCCCGGCTAGCGGGGAGGCTGGCTGAGCCATGCCCCGCCCTGGGTTCGTCCTCGAAGTTGACCGCTCCACTCCCCCGGCGCTCATCTGGCACGGGGAAGGGTTCCGGCTGGAGCGGCTCCCAGCCGAGCGCAGCCGCATTGTCTACGCCCCCGAGCCGCTCGCCCCGCTCCCCGACCCCGACGCGGCGATACGCACCGCCCTCCTCAACCCCCTGGGAGACCGCCCGCCCCTGCCGCAGCTCCTGTGGCCCGGGATGCGCCTCACGATCGCGTTTGACGATCTCTCCCTTCCGCTGCCCCCGATGCGCCGGCCAGACAACCGCCAGAGGGTGATCGAAGCCGTCTTGGACCTGGCCGCCGAGGCCGGCGTCGATGACGTGGTGCTCATCGCGGCGCTCGGGCTTCACCGGCGCATGACCGAGGCCGAGCTGCGCCATGCCATAGGCGACAGGGTCTATGACGCCTTCGCTCCTTCTGGGAAGCTGATCCAACACGACGCCGAAGACCCACAGGGCCTGGTGATGCTCGGCCAGACCGACCTCGGCGAAGATGTGGAGGTAAACCGCCGCGTCGCCGAGTCCGACCTCCTCGTGTACGTCAACATCAACCTCGTCGCCATGGACGGTGGCCACAAGTCGACCTCTACGGGGCTCATGAGCTATAAGAGCGTGCGCCACCACCACAATGTCCGCACCCTCCAGCACAGCCGTTCTCTCATGGACCGCCCTCACTCCGAGCTCCACTCCTCGGCGTGGCGGATCGGTCGGCTCCTCAACCAGCACGTCAAGGTTTTCCAAATCGAGACGACCCTCAACAACGACGCGTTCGGTTCGCAGCTCGCCTTCCTGCAAAAACGAGAGTGGGAGTGGGGCCTTCGGGACCGCGCCAGCTTCTTGGCGGCCAGCCGGGGCCTCGAGCTGCTCTCCCCCCGCGCCCGGCGTTCGCTTTTCCAGTCGGTCCTCGCCCCCCACCAGATGACAAGCGTCCAGGCCGGGGAGGTCGAGATGGTCCACGAAGCGACCATCGCCAACCTGCACCGCCAGCAGGTGGTGGACGTCGAGGGCCAAAGCGACGTGGTCATCTTCGGCCTGCCCCACATCGGGCCTTACAACGTGGGCTCGATCATGAACCCGCTCCTCGTGATGTGCCTCGGCCTCGGCTATTTCTTCAACATGTACATTGGGAAACCGCTCGTGAGGCCGGGCGGGGTGGTGATCTTGTCCCATCCCACGCCTTGGGCCTTCCACCCGGTGCACCACCCTTCGTACATCGACTTCTTCGAGGAGGTCCTGGCTTCCACCACCGATCCCGCCGAGATCGAGAAGACCTACGAAGAACGCTTCGCGACCGACGACTGGTACCGTCACCTCTACCGGACGAGCTACGCGTACCACGGCGTCCACCCCTTTTACATGTGGTACTGGGGTGCTCACGCGCTCGAGCACGCGAGCAGCACCGTGATCGTCGGGGGCAACCGTCGGGCTGTGCGCCGAATGGGCTTCCGGCCCGCCTCAAGCCTGGCAGACGCCCTCGAGATGGCTGAGGACCAGGTAGGGCGGGACCCGACCATAACCTACTTCCGCTGCCCTCCCCTCATGCTCGCCCGTGTCGAGTAACAACACACGAACTGCCAACCCGGCCCGTAGCAACCCGGCCCGTAGCAACCCGGCCCGTAGCAACCCGGCCCGTAGCAACCCGGCCCGTAGCAACCCGGCCCTTAGCAACCCGGCCCGGCCACTTGGTGCCGGCCGAGGCTGGGCCTCCGCCCTACGAACGGTCAGGCGCCTCTCCCTCGGCTTCCCCCTGCCGTTCCCCACCGGGGCCCCCAATTGGCCCACGTCCGTGCCCCGTCCCCCAAAGCGTTCAGCACTAGGGGTCGATTACGAGACCGCCTGGGCGCGTCGCTACCCCGTCCGTCTGGCAAGAGCCGCCTACACGGAACTGGTCACCAGACCGGTGATGGCCGCCGTGGCCCAACCGTCCGTAGTCGGCACAGACCGCTTCGAGGCGGTGCACGGCCCGGTCATTTTCGCGGCCAACCACGCCAGTCACCTCGACGCCCCCCTCGTGCTGTCCGTGCTGCCCGACCGCTGGCGCAACAAGACCGTGACCCTGGGGGCCGCCGACTACTTCTTCACGTCCCACCTACGGGCGCTTTACTTCAGCTTCACCACCAACGCCGTCCCCATAGAGCGCGTCAGGGTGAGCCGGCGCTCCGCCCAGCAGGCGGCTTCGCTCATCGACCAAGGGTGGAGCCTTCTCATCTTCCCCGAGGGGGGCCGCAGCCCCGACGGCTGGGCACGCGAGCACCGGGGCGGTGCCGCCTGGCTGGCCGCCCGCAGCGGCCGGCCCGTCATCCCTGTCTATATAAAGGGGACCGGGCGCCTGCTCCCCCGAGGGTCCAAGCGCCTCTACCTAGGCAAGACAACGGTCACCTTCGGTACCCCCATCCCGCCCGACGTCCCTGCCCGCCACCTGGTGGCTCGCATCGAGGCTGCGATCGCGGCGCTTGCCGATGAGGCGTCCACAGACTGGTGGTCCGCCCGCCTCCGAGCGGCCCGAGGCGAGACGCCCAGCCTCATGGGACCGCAGGCCTCCGAGTGGCGCCGGGCCTGGGCACTCGGCCCCTCCCCCAAGGACCGCGCCCGCCGGCCACCTGGCGAGAGGCGCTGGCCCCCGCGCCCCTGAGGCCCCCCGCGCCCCTGAGGCCCCCCGCGCCCCTGAGGCCCCCGGCGCCCCTGAGGCCTCGGCCTAGCGGGCAGCTCTGCCGTCGGTCCCTGGCTGAGGCCCGCACCGCCCCGAGCGAGTGGACGCCCACCAGCGAGGGCGCGCCCATGGCCAACCCGGTGCCTCCGAGCGGGCCGCCATACTGGCTTCGTGGACCTGCGCCAACTGTCGGCCCTGGTGGCGATCGCCGACCATGGCAGCTTCTCGGGAGCCGCTGCCGCTCTCCACACGGTCCAGTCCAACATCTCCGGGCACATCAAGCGGCTCGAACGCGAGCTCGGCGTCGAACTGGTCGACCGGCGCACGGGCCAGCTGACCGAAGAGGGGCGCGCGGTAGAAGCGCGTGCCCGAGCGGTCCAAGCCGAGCTCGAGTCCGTCAGTTCCGACCTGGCCGCCCTCCGCCAAGAGGTCACGGGCAGCGTGCGCCTCGGGATGATCTCGACCACTGCCCGCTGGCTCGTCCCCCTGCTCCTCGACCGATTGGCCGTCACCCACCCCGGGGTGAGGCTGGTGACCACGGAGGCGACTTCGTCCGCTCTGGGCGTGCTCCTGGCCAGCGGTGGCCTCGACTGCAGCGTGGTCAACCTACCCCTCAACAACCCCGAGCTACGGCTGCGGCCCCTCTTCGACGAGGACATCGTGCTACTGGTGGCGCAGGACCACCCGCTCGCAAAAAGCGCTGCGCTCCACCTGAAGGACCTGGAGGGCGTCGAGCTCATTTTGCCCGCCCCTCACACCGGTTTCAGAGAAGAGCTCGACCAGGCGGCCCGCAACGCCGGCATCGAGCTGCGTTCGCGAGCCGACATAGACGGCCTCCGGCTCTTGGCGTTCCTCACGCTCCGCGGGTACGGGCCGGCCCTCCTGCCTGCCACCACGGTCGCCGACGTCCCCGCCGGCTACAGGGCGATGAGCGTCGAAGGCCTGCCCCTGCGCCACGTCGGCATCGCCCTCAGAAAACGGGGAAAGCCGAGCGCCCCTACCCGGGCGCTCATGGACGTCTTGGAAGGGGTGATATCGGCTTACGTTGTCAGCCACGGGCACCTCCACCCAGCATCCTTGTGAAAACAGGGAAAACTGAGGGCCTTCCTCAAGGTAGTCTTCACGGCCCGCCGAAGATGGTCCTTAACATCTGTCTGTGGCCAGATGACCGCGAGGAGGGCGGGTGCGCAGCGCGAGAAGGTTAGCAAGGACGGCTTGGGCCACGCTGGCGGTGGCGGGGCTCATGCTCACGGCAGTTCCTGAGGCGGTGGGAGCCGCCAGCACCACGGAGGGCCTTTACGCACTACCGGGTGTGCGGGCGCTCTCCATGGCTGCGGCAAACCCCGCCCAACCACCCAGCGCCGCTCTCTGCCAAAAGTACTTCGGGGTCACCTGCTACGGCCCGGGCCAGTTGGAGCAGGCCTACGGGGCCACTTCACTGTTCAGCACCGGCATAGACGGGACCGGGGAGACGATCGTGGTGGTCGAACCCCTCGGGTCGCCGAGCATCGAGACGGATCTCATTTCCTTCGACCAAGCATTCCGGTTACCTAACCCACCGAACTTCAAGGTCATCGCCCCCGTAGGGCCACCGCCGCCGTTCAGCCAAAGCAGCCCCGCGGAGCTTGGTTGGGCCGAAGAGACTTCGCTCGACGTCGAGTGGGCGCACGCCATGGCGCCGGGCGCCAACATCCTGCTCGTCGAGACCCCGGTCCAAGAGACCGAGGGCCTGGCTGGTTTCCCCCAAATCCTGGAGGCTGAAAACTACGTGATCGACCACAACTTGGGCGACGTGATCAGCCAGAGCTTCGAGTCGACCGAGGAGACGTTCCCCTCGGCACCCACACTGCGGGCGCTGTCGCTCACCTACCTCAACGCCTACCTCCACGGCGTGACCGTCGTGTCGGCGAGCGGTGACAACGGCGTGGCCGGTTACGCCAACCCCGAGAGCACGGCTTTCTACCCCTTCAGGGTCGTCCAGTGGCCAGCCAGCGACCCGCTGGTAACTGCGGTCGGCGGGACGGCCATCTCCCTCGACAGTTCCGGCAACCGCCTCGCTCCCGACGTCGCCTGGAACGACACCTACAACGCCACCGTGCTCCAGCACTTCGCTGACAGCGTGCCCCCGCAGCCCTTCGCCAGCGGAGGTGGGGTGTCGGCGGTCTTCGGCCGCCCCCGCTACCAAAATGCCGAAGCCTCGCTCACCGGCGACCACCGCGGCGTCCCCGACATCTCTATGAGCGCCGGCTGCACGG